>CAZACC010000093.1:0-7578 GCA_964483545.1 uncultured Lachnospiraceae bacterium | reverse complement strand
GATGGTTTCTCTGCAATTACTAATTTATACATTTCTTGCCTCCTATCTTCCTGTAGAACCAAAAGCATCGGTTCCACGTTCTTTCCAAGATTCATAGGTAAATTCTGGAATCACTACTGGTAAAATAACCAGCTGTCCAATCTTATCCCCTGCTTTTATTTCATAACTGTCTCTGCTCACATTAGAGATAATGGCATGAACTTCTCCCTCATATCTTGAATCTATCGGAGGAAGCTCACACACAATGCCAAGCGTACTAAGTCCACTACGCGGAAAAATATATCCTGCATATCCATCTGGTATTCTGACACCAAACCCTAATGGCAGTTTGCTGATCTGCCCTGGTTTAAGAACCTGACTACATGGACTAAATACATCTGCACCTGCATCATTAACATGAGCTCTCACTGGACTCCTTCCACCAAAATCAATTAGCTGTATCTTCATGCTGTTCTCCTTCCTCCGTTTCAAATTGTCCCGTATCTAGAATCTTCGGAAAATCCACGCGGATAATGTTGATTACTGTCATAGTAGGCAGAATACTTTTACCGCAAGTCATCTTTCCTTCTTCACAAATTCCATTCATACAGTAAGGTCCACAATCAGAGAACAGTTCAGTATTCTGGCTGATTAACTGCTCCCAAATCCGAAGCATTACATATCTGGTTTCTGCTGTATTTCTTCTACAGGTTCTCTGATGAATCATGTGTTTCCACTGATACGGTGTTGCACTAATCAGGAGAATATTTCTCATGCCTTGTGGTGCACAATATCCCGCAGAATCATTATCTACACCTACCTCTACCATCTCCTGGTAACGCTGCATAGCCTCTTTGCTCTGGTTAATATAGATTTCTTCCTGGGGACTATCTAACAGTTCATATGGAACCACGAAATCTTCCACCCCTGAATAATCGCTGTACTGCAAGCTCGCTGACATATATTTCACTTCATTTTGATGTCTTGTAATCTGTGCCAAAAATCTTCTGGAAGCTCCAACTACTACAACATTGATCACAGAAAACTTTTGTATCGTTGGATGTGGTAACTTCACCAAGTTCTTCACGGTAGATCTTTCATATGGTTTTTCATACAGGCCCATAAAATCATCAAGGCAGGTAATCTGATGACCTCGCTGTGTTAATCTAGCTGCACATACCATCAGTTTCTCTGCCTGATCAATAGATTCTGGATTAAGAATCTTTACTTCGATTTTTCTCATAAGACTCCTCCTCGACAATTGCTTTCAGAATGAACAAATAGTTGATTGTATCTGTAATCTTTTCATCCCATTTTTCTATTGGATAATCTGCTTTATCCATACACATATCTGATATAGAAATCAGATGTTTCGACAACATTCCCATAAGTGCTGCTTTAGGTGTTATATTCATCATGGAAGCTGCTCTTTTGAAATGTCCTAACCTGTCCCTCTGCGTATCCTCTAATGCATCAGGGGCATATTCTTCCCCCTTTGATCTGAGAATCACATCGCACATCTCCATCTGTGCTATGAGAATATAATTAAATTGTTTCTGTGTCATACTAGCCTCTCTCCTCCTTCGTTTTCGTAACCTTAGGTTTCTTAGTTGGTGTTTTTTTCTTGATTTCCTCCTTCAGCTTTCCTTTTACAGATGTTCTTTTCTTAGGCTCCTTCTTCTCTGGACCCTCTGCTTTTAATGGTTGATTATCCACTCTGGTAAATCCGTGTGCTTCTGCATTTTGAGTAATCTTTTCTACCAGACTACTTACCAATGAATCCACTGGTCTCTTTTCTACCGATGATGGCGCTGCACTTTTTTCACCTAACAGATTTTCTCCATTAAAATAGAATTTTCCATCATCTCTTTTTGCTATAGTCAGAAGTTCTTTCCCCAACTGCTTAATCTCATCTTCTGAATGGATCTCTGCTTTCAGAAAGGTTTCTATTTTTTTCTGAATGCCAATTACTGTATCCTTTGTAAGATTAGAATCGATATTTAAAGAAGATGCATATTCTCCGATCATCAGATTTCCTATACCCTGATCTTCCGTATAAATTTTTGTGAAAGCATCTGTACCTAACACAATCTTTTCTCTCACACGCTCTAATTCTGTATCAATAGAAGTAATCATTTCTGCAGCTGCGACTCTAATGGTATCTAAGGATTTCTTTAATTCGGGAAGTTCTTTTCCTTCGGACCATCCTGCCACATATCCAAAAGAGTAATCTGATGTATTAATTCCATAATGCTGGCATACCGCATAAGCTACGCTCTCGGCTTCTACTTCCTTGCTATTTCTGCTCTGGGTAGAATCTAGGATGTTGATATCATCTTTTGCATGAAGCTTCTGATGTGCCATTTCATGAATTGCTGTTTTTACTGTCTGCACTTCGCTCATACCATCCTGGATTGCAATTCTTTTTTCTGTCTGATGATAGAATCCCTTGGCTCCGCTATCGATATCCTCAAAAGAAATAGGAACAGGACATACCTTTTTCAATGCTTCCATCAAAGTGCCATAGCCTTCTATATTGCCGACCAGTTCATCTACTCCAATACTTGGAATCTCTTTTCCATCTGTCTGTGAAATATCGAAAGTGCGTACCACCTTAAAGGCTTTCATGGTAATATCTACCTTTTCCTTTACTGGTTCTCCATCCTGATCTACGATTGGCTGACCTGTTATTTTATCCAACTTATTCTGCTCACGCTGAATGGTGTATGGAGATGGTGCTAAGATTTTAATCCCCTTTTCTCCCTTTTTGACATATCTCCCCATAGCTTTCCATCCTGTGAAGCTCTGACACATGGAAGCTTTACCTTCTGTCTGCATGGCAATTAGGAGCATATTGTTAAGGGAATACGTTGGAAGCTTTGCCATAACATCTAAGAATCTTTTATAATCCTCGCTGTTAAATATCCCCTGTACTCCTTGCTCTAACTGCATCATGACATCTTTTAGCTGCTCTGACTGTTTTTCCCTGGATTCGATTATCTGTACTTTTTTCTCAATGGCCTCTGGCACCTTACCAATAATCTCTTTCTCCGGGAACTGATGAATCATTTCTGCAATAGCAAATTGCGCCTGCCCATTTTCTCCAATATCTGGTACATATCCGAGAATATCTACATCGATTCTTTTTGCTGTCATAATATCTATTTCTGTAAATAATTCAGGAGCCTCGGTATCAGTTACTCTTACTGCTATTGTTGGAATTCCATTCATTCGATCTGGTGGAATCTGATTAAATAGTTCAATCGCTTCCTTCAGCGTTGCTACATTCTCATGAAGTTCTCCAAGATTATGAAACTCTCCACATTCTGCAACCGTAAAGCTCACGACTCTCTTACTTTCCGTTTTATCTAGTTTAGTCATAGTTGCTGTTTCAGCCACTTTCATTCCCTCCAATTCTATTTTATCGATGTCCTCTGTAAACTGCATATTAGAGAATGGAATCGTTCCTTTTTCCTGAAATGAATAGTATTTATCCTTCGCACCTACAATGACATGATCAATTAACTTAATACCCATAAGAGAACATACTTGATTCATGCGATCTGTTATTATGACATCCTCTTTACTTGGATTCATATTTCCTGACGGATGAAAATGAGCCATCAATATAGAGGATGCATTTGACAAAATTGCTGTTTTCATTACTTCTCTTGGATGTACAATACTTTGATCTAACGCACCCATGCTGACAATATTCATACTAATTGGCTGCAAATTACTTTTCAGATTCACTATTGCAACCACTTCTCTGTCATACTCATGAAAGGTATCCGCAAGCAATTGAATCACTGCCTGTGGATTATTTAGTGGAACTTCACTGACAAGAGGTGGCATATCTACCATCCGTATTGCTACCTGTTTTAAATCATGCTTCCATTTATTCTCCATTCGAACCACCTATAGGAACACTCACACTAAAGTCCTGATTTTTATATGTTTTCAGCTTTTCTAATACGGACTTTGGTGTGGAAACCTTTTCTTTTTCACGAAGATGTTTCATTCCTTCCACATAATTTACATATCTTGTTTTTCTTGCCATTGGCAATGTCCTCCTTCTTTTTTTTCATAGAAAAAAAGGCATACGGAATTTCTTCCATACACCTTGTTATCTGTTCCATGAAGATTTCTGATTATTCTTCCTTTGCTTCCTCCGCATCAAAATCCTCTTCGATTTCTTCATCCTTGAATTCATCCTCGTCCTCATCTAAATCCAAGATAATATTGTCATCCTCATCAGAATAATCTAAATCTGGATCAGGTCCTGGTGCAGAAGACTTTGTTTTCTTAGAACTCTTCATATACAAGAATCCACCAATACCACCAATGGTTACAATCAGCACCAATGCCATCACTCCAATAGGTGATTTTTTTTGCTTTTCAGGTTCCTTCTCTTCTTCCTGGGTAGGTTCCTCAGTTGGCTCTTCTGTTACCTCACTAGATTCTTCCGTAGTACCTGCAATAGATTCTACATAAGCTTTCGCATCCTCATCGTCCATCAGTTTCAAAAGATCTGATTCATCAACCATATTTAAGAAATGGACTGTCTCATCTCCTTCATCATCACGATCGATAATGATATAGAAGTAATTTCCTGTCTTTGTTACAACAGTAATAAACTGCTTGCCACCAGCCTCAATGGATCCGTAATCATCCACCAAATTCAGATTTCCATCTGGTGTAAGTGGTCCAAAGTTTTCTTCCACTATTGGCTCTTTTTCCTGTTCTGTACCCTCGCACATGGTAATGTCCTCCTTACATACTGGACAATCAGAATTTACTGCATCCTCTGTACATTTTACTTCACAGTTACATTCTGGTGCCTGCGCAAAGGCTGTCATTGGTGTAACTCCAATAAATAATGCGGATGCTACTGCGAGAGCACCTGCAAGTTTTACTTTCATTTTTGTTCTAATCTTAGTTTTCATCATCTTTATATTCCTCCGTATCTTCCTCTAATTCATCTTCATCTGTTTCTATTTTATTGCTTTCACTACTTGTTCTGCCACTCATATAGGATGGTTGTTGTTGTCCTAAAAAAGCTGTACTTGCAACTGGCAACTGACCAGAAGCAGCCAATTGTAAAAACTGTGCAACCTGTTCCGGTGTAAGTTTTAATGCACTTACATCTGCAAGTACCTGAGAATTTTCTGCTTCACGAAGCTTATCCTCTGCCTGTTTCACTTTTGCTTCGGCATCTGCTCTGCGCTGTCTTGCTCTATCAAGATCTGCACGAAGTTTATCTAATTTTTCATACATTGCAATTCCTCCAATTCTTTAAAAAAGCAGCTCCCTTTTTCAGAGAACTGCTACTACATAGTTTTAATTAATTCTTCCATAACACATAAAATGATTCTGCCAGTAAGTTGTATTTACAGATGCATACTGGATAGGATTTCCACAATGAATCATCATTCCATTTCCCACATAGATGCCTACATGACTTGCACCACTGGTCCCATAAGTTCCCTGGAAGAATATTAAGTCTCCCGGTTTTGCTTCCGATGGCGATACTGCTGTGCATTTACCACGTAGTCCATTCGCTGTCTGTCTTCCCATGCTCCATCCATTTCCGCAATGGTTTAATACATAGCTTACAAATCCAGAACAATCAAAGCTGGTACTTGGTGAAGAACCACCCCATACATAAGGATATCCCAGATACTTTTCTGCCTCTCGAATCATATTGGCAAACCTCTGATCTGTAAGTGCCTCTGGTGGAATATCATAATCCTGATAATCTCCCGGATTGACTTCTGAATAGATATCATCGCCAAACAGACCTGCTTTATTTCCATAGGTTTCTAACAAAAGCTCATATCTTTGCATCTGATCTGCTGTAAGCCCAAGTCCTCTGATTACCGTGTCCAACGTATTATTTACAAGTGTTGTCTGTAAAATATAGTAGTTATACTCTACTTCTACCTCATAGGTATAGCTCTCGCTACTCGTAGTTCCATCGGCATGATGTACTGTTCTATGACCTGTTCTCGTTTCTGTCCTGGTTCTGACTTCCACGATAGTTTGAAATGTCAAGGTATATTGGCTCTGATAGATACTTTGAATCTTTGCCTGAACCTCTGCTCTGGTATAGTCCTCATATAAAACAGTTAATACCGCTGCAAGCTGAAATGGATTGTGACCAATCTCTGCTAACATATATCGATATTCATCATAGCCAGGATGGTCCTGCGGTACTTGGTCCAATGTATTATGAAGATCTGTCTCAAACTGGGTATAATCCCTGTCTACTGCCAAGATATCAGAATCCTGTGCTGTAAAACTGGTTCCGATTGTTATATTACTGGTACCACCCATCATCATAGAACAGGAAGTAAGCGAACCTGATATTACTACTACAACAATCAGAATCACTGCAAGAATCAGCAATAGTTCTGGATGTTCCTGTAGAAACTCCGTCACATACTCCACCATGCGACCAACTAGATCTTCTGCTTTATCCGTGAACCGCTTGCTGACATTTCCAAAGGTATTTGCAGCTTCTTTCGCCTGCTGTTTAAAAGCATGCTCTGTGATTTCCTTCTTTATGGCTTTTTTCTGCGCAGCTTTTGACAACACATTAGAACCTTCCCCTGCAGTTTTAGCTTCCTTTGCTCCCTTAGCTCTCTGTACCGAATACTGATGTTCATTTCGATTATGAAGCTTTTGACTATAATTCTTTGCTTTTCTGTTATGAAGGGATTCTCTCACATTTCGAACCCCTGTCTCAGTAAGCTGCATTCCAGAATCTAATGCATCTGTTCCAGAATTGTGATCTTCATTCTGAATGATAGTCTGATGTGCCTTGGCTGCAAGCGCTGTTTCCGCATAGATCTTCTTTCTGCCCTGAGTCTTCATTTTCTTAAGCTTTTTAGCTTCCTCTTTATTCAGATTGTTGTCTTTCCTCTTATGTCGCAATTTCTTACGATAGCTTTCGGAAGCTGATGCCTCATTTTTCAGCTTATCAGCATGGGCTCTCTGCTTCGGATCCTTATCTTGACTTCCCTCTGCTCTCCTGGCGGCCCTCTTCGATTCTTCTCTCGCGTAATACTCTTCATTCATTTATCATTCTCACCTTTCCCATAACAATTATTATTTCTGAGTCTCGATCACTTCCGACAATCTGGTTGTCATGATACGGTATAGTTCTGTATCAGTAGGGAATCTGTCCACGAATGGAAGTATTACATTTCCGTAAAATAAAAGCCCTTCACCTTCTCCCGAATGTGTAACATACGAAAGCTGATGAGGACTGATATTTAACTGCTTTGCTAAGATCTGTCGATCTCCCACTGCCTGATTCAGCATATAGATAAAATCGCTATTTTCAAAGATATTCTCCACTTCCTTTGAAGCAAGTAAATCCTTAACGTTCTGGGTGATACCTGTCGGAATACCTCCCCATTTTCTGAATCGCTTCCAGATTTCTACGGTATAGGCTGCTGTCTGATCTTCACGAAGAAGGAGATGCATTTCATCCATGTAATATCTGGTAGAACGCCCCTGGCTTCTGTTCTCTGTAACTCTTCCCCATACCTGGTCCTGAACGACTAACATGCCAATCTTTTTTAACTGCTTTCC
>CAZACC010000092.1:0-7671 GCA_964483545.1 uncultured Lachnospiraceae bacterium | reverse complement strand
TGATTGAGAAATGCGCAGAAGAGGACAGATATGATTTTGTCCGCGATGTATTGATTCGTTATAAGAATTTGAAGCGTATCTTTGCATATAAGATTAGGGATTACTGGAGCAATATTGCATCAGTTGAGGATTATTTTAAGACTAATATGGATTTTCTGAAGCCAGAGATTAGAAATTATTTTTTCAAGCAGTATCCAGATGTATATTCTAAGGTAGATGATCTGCCACCTGCCAAGTATAATGTAGGAGCCAATATCCAAAATTCTCTGATCAGCAGTGGTTGTATCGTAAATGGTACGATAGAGGATTCGGTAATCTTCAAGAAGGTTTTTGTAGGGAATAACTGCTTTATCAAAAACTCTATTATATTAAATGATGTTTATATAGGAGATAATACGCATATTGAGAATTGTATTGTAGAAAGCCGTGATACAATACGTGCTAATTCTTATTATTGCGGGGAGGAAGACATTAAGATCGTGTTGGAGAAGAATGAAAGGTATGTATTATAACTGAGAAGGGAGACGATACGATGAGAATTACAGATGTACGCGTGAGAAAAGTGGCGAAAGAAGGAAAAATGAAGGCTGTGGTTTCGATTACGTTGGATGACGAATTTGTAGTTCATGACATAAAAGTAATCGAAGGCGAAAAGGGATTGTTTATAGCAATGCCGAGTCGTAAGGCATCCGATGGTGAATATCGCGATATCGCACATCCTATCAATTCTGGAACAAGAGAGACGCTTCAGAAGATTATACTGGAGAGCTATGAGAGAGCACTTCAAGTGGAGTCTGTGGCAACTGAATAATATTAGATTAGTTCAGCAAAAAAACCGCGGAAAGAAAATATTTCTTTCCGCGGTTTTTGCAATATGCTATAATGAAAAATACTGATAAGGAGGGGGAACAGGTATGTATATCATTGTTGGACTGGGCAATCCAAAGAGCGAATATAAAAATACCAGACACAATATCGGGTTTGACGTGATAGATGTGTTATCAGATAAATATAACATTGCAACAGAAACCAAGAAACACAAAGCTTTGTGTGGGAAAGGCATTATCGAAGGCCAGAAGGTTGTTCTGGCAATGCCGCAGACCTATATGAATCTGAGTGGTGAGAGCATTCGCGAACTGGTGGACTATTATAAAATAAATGTGGAGACAGAGCTGATTGTGATTTTCGACGATGTGAGTCTAGATCTTGGCATGCTGAGGGTTCGTAAGCATGGCACAGCAGGCGGGCATAATGGTATGAAGAGCATTATTTCGCAGCTAGGGACAGAGAATTTTATGAGGATTAGGGTCGGAGTCGGAGAAAAGCCGAAGGGCTATGATCTGGCAGATTATGTACTGGGTCATTTCTCGGGCAGTGAACGTGAGATTATGGACGGAACCATGATTCAGGCAACAGAAGCGGTTAAAATGATCATCACCGAGGGAATAGATTGGGCGATGAATCAATATAATAAGAAGAAGGTAGTAGAAGAATAGGTGATTAGGTGGGGGCATTAACAGAACCTCTGAAACAACTGGCAGAATATGAAGAAGCCAGAACAGGACTTAGAAAATCCAAGGGAATCATAGAAATCTTAGGATGTGCAGGACCTCAAAAGCTACATATGATGTATGGACTCAGCGATGGTTTTCAGTATAAAATCATCGTTACTTATAATGAGCAAAAAGCAAAGGAAATCTATGAAAATTATAGATTTTATGATCCAGAGACAAAACTGTATCCAGCCAAGGATTTGATTTTCTATCAGGCAGACATTCACGGCAATCTGATTACAAAGCAGAGGATTGATTGTGTGAAAGCAATTCTGGAAAACAAACCAGTGACAATCGTTACGACGATCGATGCCTTTATGGAGCATATCGTACCACTTGAGGTCATTAGGGAAAATGTGATTGACCTTTGCAGAGAAGAGACTGTGGATGAGACTGAACTTTCGGAGAAACTGGTAGCGTTAGGGTATGAAAAGGTATATCAGGTAGAAGCAAGCGGTCAATTCTGCGTTAGGGGTGGAATCATTGATATCTTTCCACTGACGGAGGAGAATCCGATTCGTATAGAGCTATGGGGGGATGAAATAGAGTCAATCCGTATGTTTGATGTATTGTCCCAGCGTTCGGTGGAGGTGTTGGAAACAGTTTCAGTTTATCCAGCGACAGAGACAATTTTAACAAGGAATGAGTTGGAGGAAGGCGTCCTGAGGATAGAACAGGATGCAAAGAAAGCATCAGAGGAACTGCGCAAGGAATTCAAGACTGAAGAAGCACATCGCATGCGAGAAATCGCAGCAACTATGCGGGAACAGCTGTTGGAGCTGTCAACGGCATGCAATATTGAGAGTTTTTCTCATTATTTCTATGAGCATCAGATTTCATTTCTGGATTATTTTGGAGACAATGCAGTATTCTTTTTGGATGAACCAGCAAGACTCGCTGAAAAATGTGATACAGTGGAGTTGGAGTTTCGTGAGAGTATGGGGACCAGACTGCTGAAGGGCTATCTGCTTCCGGGACAGATGGATATATTATATTCAAAAGAGGAAGTTTTTACTCTTTTGACTCAAAAGAGAGCTGCTGCTCTTGCAACATTGTCAGTCAAACAGGGAATTTACAAGGCCTCAGCCAAGTACACGATTGAATCCAGAGCAATGAATTCCTATAACAACAGCTTCGATGCGTTGATCACGGATTTGAAAAGATATCAGAAAAATGGATATCGTGTGATTTTATTATCTGGCTCTAGAACCAGAGCAAAGCGTTTGGCTGAAGATATAAGGGAACAGGAACTAAGCAGTTTTTACACGGAGGACAAGAATCATGAGGTGAAGCCTGGTGAAATCATGCTGATGTATGGGCGTATTTCTCAAGGCTACGAATATCCAATGATCAAGTTTGTAGTCATATCAGAAAGTGATATTTTTACGGCGGAGAAAAAGAAGCGGAAGAAGAGAAAGACCTATGAGGGTCAAAAAATACAGGATTTTACAGAGCTGTCTGTAGGTGATTATGTTGTACATGAAAATCATGGACTTGGCATTTATAAAGGCATTGAGCAAGTAGAGATTGATAAGGTCACAAAAGACTATATCAAGATAGAGTATCGTGACAACGGAAATCTTTATATACCAGCAACGGGACTGGATGTCATACAGAAGTATGCCTCCAAGGATGCACGTAAACCTAGGCTAAACAAACTGGGAACTGCCGATTGGATCAAAACAAAGAGTCGTGTCAGAAGCGCAGTTGATGTAGTGGCAACAGATCTTGTGGAGTTGTATGCATCAAGGACGGAAAAAAAAGGTTATCTATATGGCAAGGATACAGTATGGCAGAGTGAATTTGAAGAGATGTTTCCGTTTGAAGAGACTGAGGATCAGCTGTTGGCAATAGAAGCGACCAAGCGTGATATGGAAAGTACTAAGATTATGGATCGGTTAATCTGTGGAGATGTCGGCTATGGTAAGACGGAAATTGCAATCCGTGCCGCATTTAAGGCAGTACAGGAGGGCAAACAGGTCGTTTATTTAGTGCCGACAACGATATTGGCGCAGCAGCATTATAATACATTTGTGCAGAGGATGAAAGATTATCCTGTCAAGGTAGACTTGCTCTCGCGATTTCGCACAACGACAGAACAAAAAAAGACAGTATCTGGTCTGAAAAAGGGTGTGGTGGACATTGCAATTGGTACACATCGCGTGCTTTCTGCGGATGTGGGCTTTAAGGATCTAGGTCTGCTGATTATTGATGAAGAACAGCGGTTTGGTGTGACACATAAAGAGAAAATTAAGCAGTTGAAGGAAAGCGTAGATGTATTGACGCTGACAGCAACGCCGATTCCTAGAACTCTGCATATGAGTCTCATTGGTATCAGAGACATGAGCGTGTTGGAAGAGGCACCGATGGACAGAATGCCGATTCAGACATTTGTCATGGAATATAATGAAGAGATGATTCGTGAAGCAATTAGCAGAGAACTTGCAAGAAATGGACAGGTATTTTATGTTTATAATCGTGTCAATACAATTGCAGATATGACAGCGGTAATCCGCAGGCTGATACCAGAGGCCAATGTGGCGTATGCTCATGGCCAGATGAAGGAGAATGAACTGGAACGCATTATGTTTGACTTTATCAACGGAGATATTGACGTGCTTGTTTCAACGACGATCATAGAAACAGGGCTGGATATTTCAAATGTAAATACGATGATTATTCATGACTCTGATAATATGGGACTTGCACAGCTGTATCAGCTGCGTGGTCGTGTAGGGCGTTCCAATCGGACTGCTTATGCATTTTTGATGTATAAAAAGGATAAATTATTAAAAGAGATTGCAGAAAAGCGACTACAGGCAATCAGAGAGTTTACAGAGCTGGGAAGCGGCTTTAAAATTGCTATGAGGGATCTTGAGATTCGCGGTGCTGGCAATTTGTTAGGAGAAAAACAGAGTGGTCATATGGAGGCGGTTGGATATGATCTGTACTGCAAGATGCTCAACGAGGCAGTGAAAAAGAAGAAGGGTATTGCTACGCAAGAAGAGTATTCTGTTTCTGTGGATGTGAATATAGATGCCTATATTCCAGAAACCTATATCGTGAATGAGTTCCAAAAGATAGATGTGTATAAGCGAATTGCTGGCATTGAGAGCGAGCAAGAACGTGAAGATATGACAGAGGAACTGACAGATCGTTTTGGAACAGTACCAAAGCCTGTGGAGAATCTGCTGGAGATTGCATATTTGCGTGTGTTGGCAAAAGAAGTATTCGTAACGGAGATTAAGTGTGAAGGAAGAACTATTAAATTCAGTGTTTATGAGCATGCAGCCTATGAGAACGAGCGTATTCCGGAGCTGATTAGTCGTTATCAGGGGATGTTGTCACTGAAGGTTGTGGCAAAACCATATTTTCTGTATCAGATGCGCAAGGGTATGGCGGCAAGTGTCGAGGAAATGTTAGTCAGATCACGTGAAATCCTAGAAGATATGCAATGTCTGGTAAAAAATCTCTATACAAAAACAAATTTGTGAGATATAATAGGGCTTGAACAAAAAAAGAATTATTATAATAGAAAGGATGAATTATTATGTCATTAGTAACAACTACTGAAATGTTTAAGAAGGCATATGACGGCGGATACGCTATCGGTGCTTTCAATGTTAACAACATGGAAATCGTTCAGGGTATTACAGAAGCAGCTGGTGAGCTGAACAGCCCTGTAATCCTTCAGGTATCCAAGGGTGCACGTGCTTATGCAAATCATACTTACCTGGTAAAATTGGTTGAGGCTGCTGTTGCAGAGAATCCTCAGATTCCCATCGCTCTTCATCTAGATCATGGTGACAGCTTTGAACTCTGTAAGTCATGTATCGACGGCGGATTCACATCTGTTATGATCGATGCTTCTTCCAAGTCTTTTGAGGATAACATTGCTCTTACAAAGCAGGTTGTGGAGTATGCACATGCACATGGAGCTGTAGTAGAAGCAGAGCTCGGAACCTTAGCAGGTATTGAGGATGATGTTGTTGTAGAAGCAGGAGCAGAAAGCTATACACGTCCAGAAGAAGTAGAAGAGTTCGTTGATAAGACAGGCTGTGACTCACTTGCAATTGCAATTGGAACCTCTCATGGCGCATATAAGTTCACTGCTGATCAGTGCACACGTAATGAAAAAGGAATCCTTGTTCCGCCTCCACTTCGTTTCGACGTTCTGGAAGAGTGCATCAAGAGATTGCCTGGCTTCCCGATTGTGCTCCATGGTTCATCTTCAGTTCCTCAGGAATTTGTCAACATGGTTAACCAGTTCGGTGGAAATATGCCAAATGCAGTTGGTATTCCAGAAGAGGAGCTTCGTCATGCAGCTGAGTTAGCTGTTTGCAAGATCAACATTGATTCTGATATCCGTCTTGCTATGACAGGTAATATCCGCAAGTATTTTGCAGAGCATCCAGATCACTTTGACCCACGTCAGTATCTGAAACCAGCTCGTCAGGCAGTTAAGGATATGGTTGCTCATAAGATTGTAGAGGTACTTGGTTCTAACGGCAAAGCATAAGTAAGATTGCGCATTAGAATTGTGTTTCAAAAGGAGACAGTTCGAGAGAATTGTCTCCTTTTATCGTATGGCAGAAACGAATAATAGCTTATCGGATTGAAAGAGGTGTATATGAACAAAAGCCAGAAAATGAAACATTTTCCTACCTTTATGATATTACTTGGAATTGTGAACATACTGGTAGAAATTTCTGTAGCAGTGATCAGGATTTTGTTAAAGGTTGTTATTACAGAGCATTTTGTAACATTATACCAGTCACTTTCTATTATTGAACCATATATCAAGATGGCATTGGAAACAGCCATTGTACTATTGTTTGTGATTATTATCATGCGTAGTAAAAATGAATTGGACAGGGTCATGATTGTCATCTGGGGATTTGTAACGATCGGGGTTCAGATTTTATATTATGTATCGAGTTATTATTATGGAGTGCTGGTAAATGAGATGATGAGTGATCTGTCTCCCTACGAGTACGGAATCTTCTATGCGAGCACTCATGTGTTTAAGTATGCACCTATGTTTATTGGATTGATTATGGGAATCATCATTACGGGAGCGATACTGAGAGACAAGTGGCTCATATTGATCTGTTTGGTATTGAGTATCAGCTACATAGCATGTTACGGAACGGAAGACATGATTCCAGTCTTGCTACCAAATGGGTCGCAGTTAGGGCTGGTGATTCCAGCATTGATCTTTCATCTTACGGAATCGATCGGATTACTTTTAATGGGTATCTATTGTAAGAAGAAATATACACTTCATAAAGGAGAGACTGTATGCAGCAAGCCTTAGTCAGAAGTGAAGAACGTTTAAAACCACTGGATGTGGTGGCGGGCTTCAAGATTCGTCCTGGATTATATTCTCAAAATGGTGCGGTGGCGATACCGAATGCTGTCAGCTTTACCATTCATTCACATCATGCGACCAGCGTGGAACTTTGTTTATTTAAGAGAAAAGAAATGGTACCGTATGCAGTCATTCCGTTTCCGTCGGCATATAAAATTGGAAAAGTTTTTTCCATGATGGTGTTCAATCTTAATATCGAGGAGTTTGAATATGCATATCGGATTTATGGACCCAATAAACCAGAAAAGGGTCTGATTTTCGATAAGAACAAATATATTTTGGATCCATATGCGCGTGCAGTTGTTGGACAGAGTACTTGGGGCAAACCAACTGGAAACAATGACTTTTTCAAAGCACGTGTGGTCAGAAATACCTTTGAATGGGGACGGGCAAAGCAGCCACTCATTCCTATGGAGGATCTAGTGATCTATGAGTTGCATGTGCGTGCATTTACCAGAGCGGATTCTTCTGGCGTAGAGTTTCCTGGCACTTATGCAGGTGTTAAAGAAAAAATTCCTTATCTGAAGGAGTTAGGAATTAATTGTGTCGAACTGATGCCTATATTTGAGTTTGATGAGACGAATAACAGCAGGGAGATTGACGGCAATATGCTGTACGAATGCTGGGGCTATAATACAACTTCTTTTTTTGCACCGAATACATGCTACAGTTCTTCTCTTGAATTTAATAGAGAAGGAAATGAGTTAAAGGATCTGATTAAATCGCTGAATGAAGAAGGCATTGAGG
>CAZACC010000091.1:0-7902 GCA_964483545.1 uncultured Lachnospiraceae bacterium | reverse complement strand
ATATGAATGCAAAAGGACAAGTATTTAAATATGGTGATAATGTAGATACAGACGTGATCATTCCAGCAAGATATCTTGCAATACAGGATCAGAAGGAGCTGGCAGAGCACTGTATGGAAGACATTGATACATCATTTGTGAAGAATGTGAAATCTGGAGATATCATAGTTGCTGGCAAAAACTTTGGATGTGGTTCTTCCAGAGAGCATGCACCTCTGGTCATCAAGGTAGCAGGTGTCAGCTGTGTCATTGCAGAAACCTTTGCAAGAATTTTTTATAGAAATGCAATTAATATTGGACTTCCGATTATAGAATGTGCGGAAGCAGCAAAAGGAATAGATGCAGGGGATGAGGTAGAGGTTGATTTTGACAGTGGCATGATTTATGACAAAACAAAGAATACACAATATAAGGGGCAACCCTTTCCTGAGTTTATGCAGAAAATCATCAGATCAGAGGGATTGGTGAACTATATTAATCAAAAAACAACATGAAACCACATGAATAATATCAAATCAGTCAAGGTTTGAAAAAAGATTGGCAAAAGATTGGTGTAGGATTGCAAATAAGACTTGAGACAAGCATTTGACTATGATAAAATGATATCTATAGCGTAATAAAAGTTAAAATACGCACATGGGGGTATTAAAAAAATGAAGGAAAAGGTTACAAGGGAAAAGAAAACAGAAGTAAAAGTAAAAAAGAAGAAAGTAAAAACCAAAAGAATCAGAAAGAATCACACACCAAAGATTATTAAAAAAATCTTCATGGCAAGTATTGGAAGAAGAATCACGATCATGTTTACATTGATGATTTTAGTTATGCTGGCATTGCTTGGCACGCTGGCTGTCAAATCAAAGGATTATAATCAGCAGTATGTAGCAGTACTGGATAATCTTTCTAAAATCAACTATATCAATACGAAAACACAGACATGGTCTCGTTCTCTGATTAATATCTGCGCAGTTGGTAATCAGGATGAGGATCAGGATGAGAAGGAAGTGATTGCAAATCTGATTCCATACGTAGAGGAGATCAGAGGCAACATCGGCGATGATCCGATTTATAAACAGAATCATTCCCAGTTGAACTCTATCGAAAGCTTTGTAGTCCAATATGTTGCCTTATACGATGAGGTAATCAAGGCGGGCAATGGCAGATACATGCCAGAGGGAAAACCATTTGCTGAGCAGATGCAGGCACAATCCAGTTTTATTACATCCTATTGCAACACATTGATGCAACTGGAGCTCAATCGCAGTGAAGCTCTCCAAAAACAGATTAATACCAACTTCGGCAAGATGATTAGTGCAATTGTATTAATTGTAATCTTAACGATTGCGATTGCAATTATATTGATGTTTTTAGTCATTAGAGGTACGATTGTAAAACCGATCAGCATCTTGAAAAAGAATATTTCTGTTGTGGCAGATGGTGATCTAAGTGGGGATGAAATTGTCTTAAATTCCGAAGATGAGTTGCGTGATCTGGCGGTTGTATTCAACTATATGAGTAACAGTCTCAAGGGAATTATTAAAAAGGTACTCGGGGTCAGCGAACAGATGGAAGATTCTATTCATGCTGTCAGCGAAAGTGCATCACAAAATGCTACGGGCAGTGTAGAAATCACGCAGGCAATCGATCATATGTCTGAGCGTATGAATGATCAGAAGAGTGAAGCTGGATATATCATGGCGCAGGTAGATGAGATGGATTCAATCTCAGGTCAGATTGCCGATAAAGTAGAACGTATTGCAGGCAATGCAGACTTGGCAATGCAGAATGCCATGAATGGCAATCAAACGATTGAAACCTATATGAAGCAGCTTGCAAGTCTAAACGATGTTATGCAGGAGGTTTCCAGAATCGGCGCAGTGCTTCGTCAGAACGCCGAAGAGATGAATCATATCCTGAATTCCATTACATCTATTTCTACACAGACCAATCTTCTGTCATTGAATGCATCAATTGAAGCAGCAAGAGCAGGTGAAGCTGGTAAAGGCTTTTCAGTGGTTGCTATGGAAATCAGAAAGCTTGCTGAGGATACACATGAGTCAGCGGGTAAAATTGGTGTCATCATAGAAGGTGTACAGAACAATGCCATCGATATGTCAAAGAAGATGGAAGAGGGATTATTACAGCTGAAAAAGGGTAATGAAATCGCAGAGGCAACGCGAGATAGCTTCGTGGATATTAAGGATGGAACTAACGTTGTTAACATTGATATCAAGAGCATGCTGGGGGATCTAAAGACGCTTGAAAACGTATCAAAGCAGGTCGGCGTTAATATTGAAAAGATACATCATGCGATTGATGAAAATGCTGATGGTACGGAAGCAATTGCAGCAACAGTCACAGAGCAGTCTGCAAATCTGCAGGAAGTTTCGGATGTAGCGGAAAGCCTTGCTTCTATGTCTACGGATTTGCGCAAGCTGGTAGCGGAATTCAAACTGTAATAAAGCAATATGAAAAAATGGGACTGGATTTTATTTGCCGGAGCAGTATGTATTGCAATCTTAATGCTGATGTTAATCAGCTTTGGTCGCGAGGACGGAGCCTATGTGATTGTATCCGTGAACGGGTCTGAGATTGCAAGATATGCTCTGTCTGAGGAAATAACAGAAGATATTCAGGGCATGAAAAACGGACATGTGCGTCTTGTGATCCACGATAGAGAGGCGGATGTGACTGAGGCTTCATGCCCTGATCAATTATGTGTTCATCAGGCAAAGATATCAAAGTCTGGAGAGATGATCGTATGTCTTCCGAACAGAATCGTGATCAGCATTGCTGGTGATCACAATACCATGGATTTAGATGCTATAACAAACTAGGCATACGGATTGGGAAATCAATGAGGAATCATAGAGTCACAGGAAAAAAAGTAGCGTATTTAGGTATATTTGCATCGCTGGCAATCCTTTTTGGATATATAGAAACATTGATACCCTTTCCGTTTGGTATTCCCGGAATGAAGCTTGGACTTGCAAATATTATGACCGTCACGATCCTTTATCTGTTTGGAACGAAGGAGGCAGCCGCTGTATCTGCGGTCAGAATCCTAGTGGTCAGCATGCTGTTCGGCAGTCTTTATAGTATGCTTTATAGTCTTGCAGGGGCTGTGCTTAGCCTGATCATGATGCTATTGATGAAAAAAGTGAAGCAGTTCAGTATTACAGGCATCAGCATTGGTGGTGGAATCGCACATAATATTGGACAGATCTTTGTTGCTGTACTGGTAGTAAGTGAAATCAGACTGACTAGTTTTGTTCCGTTTTTAATCATAAGCGGAGCTGGGACTGGATTATTGAATGGAATCATCTCAAAGATATTAGTTCAAAGACTACAGAATACTAGTATCACAACTGGTATGGAGGGACATATATGATTGGATATTTAAAAGGGGAAGTTGCAGGAATTTATGAGGAACAAATCGTATTAGAGGTCAGTAACATCGGTTATAATATCAAGATGTCTGCCAGTACTATCGATTGTATACGTGGGTTAGGTGAAGAAATCAAGGTCTATACATATTTGGCAGTACGTGAAGATGCCATGCAGCTGTATGGATTTTTGACAAAGGATGATCTGGATTTCTTTAAACTTTTGATACAGGTAAATGGAATCGGACCGAAGGGCGCACTTGGAATCCTGTCAGTCATGACAACGGATGATTTGCGCTTTGCAATATTATCGGCAGATGCGAAAACGATATCAAAAGCGCCAGGAATCGGTTCAAAAACTGCACAACGACTGATCATAGATCTAAAGGATAAGGTTTCACTGGAGGATGCATTTGAGGAACGACTTGCTAATCAAGTGAGGGGTGTCCAGCATCCTGTTTCCGATGCTAAAAATGAAGTAGTCGAAGCCCTGACAGCTCTAGGATATTCTGCGACAGACGCATTGCGTGCCGTCAAAAAGGTAGAGGTGGAAGATGATGCGGATGTTGAACTAATCCTGAAACAGGCCTTGAAGAACATCAATCATTTCTAGAAACAGAGGTTTAGAATATGCAAAAACGATCTATTGAGACAACAGTTACAGAGGAAGATATCAAGATAGAGGGAAGCCTGCGTCCACAGCATCTGGAAGAGTATATCGGTCAGCAGAAAGCGAAGGAAAATCTAAAGATTTATATAGATGCTGCAAAACAGAGAGGAGAATCTCTGGATCATGTTCTTTTTTACGGACCTCCAGGACTCGGGAAGACTACACTAGCTGGCATCATAGCAAACGAGATGGGCGTCAATATCAAGACAACATCAGGTCCAGCGATAGAGAAGCCTGGTGAGATGGCAGCCATCTTAAACAATCTGCAGGAGGGAGATATTCTGTTTGTAGATGAAATTCATCGACTGAACAGACAGGTAGAGGAAGTACTGTATCCTGCCATGGAGGACTATGCCATTGATATCATGATTGGAAAGGGTGCTTCAGCACGGTCCATCAGACTTGACCTGCCAAAGTTTACACTGGTAGGAGCCACGACAAGGGCGGGACTTCTGACAGCACCGCTTAGAGATAGATTTGGCGTGATTAACAGATTGGAATTTTATACAAATGAAGAACTGAAAACAATCATCATACATTCAGCCAGAATACTGGATGTCAAGATAGAAGAAAAAGGAGCTATGGAACTTGCGAGACGCAGCAGAGGTACGCCGAGGCTGGCAAACCGCTTCTTAAAAAGAGTACGTGATTATGCACAGGTTAGGTATGATGGAACGATCACACTAGAAGTTGCAACTAAAGCGCTGGATATGATGGAAGTAGACAAGTATGGACTGGATCATCTGGATCGAAATATCCTGATGATGATGATCGAGAAATTCGCTGGTGGTCCTGTGGGTCTAGACACATTAGCTGCGGCAATTGGTGAGGATGCTGGCACACTAGAGGATGTCTATGAGCCGTATCTGTTGAAAAATGGTTTTTTGAACCGTACTCCAAGAGGCAGAGTCGTTACGCCTCTTGCATATCATCATTTTGGCTTGGAAGTACCTGAAAATGCATAATAGAATTTAGGGTTGTATTATTTCAAATATTTGATATAATTTGTATTATAGTTATTCTTTCAATGAGATGAACATAGTGGGGTGTGGGTATGTCTTCTAAGGTTGATACCGAAGTATTAATAGGTGGAAAGGTCTTCACACTAAGTGGATACGAAAGTGAAGAATACTTACAAAAGGTTGCGACATATATTAATAATAAGCTTGCAGAGTATAATAAGATGGAAGCATTCAAAAGACAACCAGTGGATATGCAGAATACATTACTGCAGCTAAATATGGCGGATGATTATTTTAAGGCAAAGAAACAAATCAATCATTTGGAAGAAGATCTAGATGCCAAGGATAAGGAATTGTATGATCTGAAGCATGAGTTGATTTCCACACAAATCAAGCTGGAGAATGCAGAAAAGGTATCAAAGGGAACGAAGGATGAGCTAGCGGATATACAACAGAAAATGGTTAAGCTAGAATCCGAACCGAGTACGAAAAAGAAATCATAATGGTAGTTCACCTGTACTTATCAGGTTTATGAAAAAGTAGGTGTATTGGGAGAGGGGCTGTCTGACGACAGCCTTTCTGCTTTTAAGGAGATGTATGAAGGAACATACGATTGAGTTATTATCACCAGCAGGCAGCCGTGAGAGCTTCATAGCCGCAATCGGAGCAGGGGCAGATGCAGTTTATGTAGGCGGAAGCAGATTTGGGGCGAGGGCTTATGCAAAAAACTTTACTGAAGAAGAGCTTCTTTGGGCAATTGATTATGCCCATTTATTTGGTAAGAAAGTATATATGACAGTTAACACCTTGATGAAGGAGCAGGAGATTCACGAATTAGCTGCCTTTCTTGAATCGTATTATTTAGCTGGTCTGGATGCTGTGATCGTTCAAGATCTTGGAGCCGTATCTGTGATCAGAAACTGTTTTCCGGATTTGGATATTCATGCAAGTACTCAGATGGCAATCACCTCAGCAGAAGGGGTTCTCCTAATGGAAGAGTTAGGAATCAGACAAGTCGTGCCTGCACGGGAATTATCCCTTGCTGAAATCAAAACGATCAGTGATAGAACCAATGCGAGTATCGAGTGCTTTGTTCATGGGGCCATCTGTTATAGCTACTCTGGAAAATGTCTGTTTTCAAGCCTGATCGGTGGAAGAAGTGGAAATAGAGGCAGATGTGCACAGCCATGCAGACTTCCGTATGAAGCTGTATCTGACAATAAGAAACAAAACCAGAATCAGGAACAGTATTTGCTCAGTCTGAAGGATATGTGTACAATAAAGATAATCCCAGAATTGATACAGGCAGGGATTACATCATTTAAAATTGAAGGTCGTATGAAACGACCAGAATATGTAGCTGGAGTGACACGGATTTATCGAAAATATATTGATCGATTCATGGAATTAAGGGAAGACCAAAAGTACTCCGTGGAGAAAAATGATTATGATGAGCTGACGAGACTGTATACTAGAAGCGGACACTCAGATGGATATTACCGCAAGAAGAATGGCAGAGATATGCTAACGCTTCAAAAGCCCAGCTATGAAACAGATGAGGACGAACGTTTTCAAGAATTGTTTGAAACCTATGTGGATCATATGAAAAAGATATCTGCTGATGCTGTGATTACATTGAGAAAGAATTTGCCGTCTTATTTTGAATTGAAATCAGGAAAAATTTCTGTAAAGGTATACGGAGATACGGTTCAGGAAGCACAGAGTCGCCCATTGGATCAGGACAGTATCTTAAAGCAACTAAATAAAACAGGAACTAGTGATCTAGAATTAGGGCAAATCAAGATCAATATGGATCATGATATCTTTATGCCTGTCAAGCAGCTCAATGAACTTCGCAGACAGGGGATTAAAGCCTTGACAGAAGAAATTCTACGTCACTATCACAGGAGCATGGCTTCTGAACGACTGAATCTAAAAGAAGCAAAGGTGCTTTCGGATGCAGAACATACAAAAGAAAACAAAACAATGGTTCTGTCAGCCTATGTCGAAACAATGGATACATTAAAATCGTTATGTAAGGTAGAGGGTATTCAAAGATTATATATTTCCAGTGCGGATATCACTCAGACAGACGAGGCAGTTGCTGTTGCATATCATTCAGGTAAAGATGTATATATTGCATTGCCTGTCATATGCAGACATTATGGTCAAGAGAAAATAAAGAAGCTTATGAAGCTGATTAGCCGAACGGAAATCAGTGGAGTATCCGTACAAAATTATGAATGGCTCTATATACTGCAGCAATATGACTATCAGGGAGATATTGTGGCGGACTATTATTTATATACAATGAATGAGGCAGCAAAAAATACTCTTAGTTCGTTCGGGTGTAAACATTTTACAATTCCATTAGAACTAAATGAAAAAGAAATGAGACATATGGAGAACAGCAGCAGTGAACTGCTTGTTTACGGCTATTTACCGATGATGGTTACGGCACAGTGCCTCAGACATACCCTTACAGGCTGTACACATATTCCAGAGAAAACTCTGGAACTGAAGGATCGTTATCAGAAGCATCTACAGGTTAAAAATTGTTGCAGTGAATGCTATAATGTAATCTATAACAGCGTTCCTTTGTCACTTCACAGCGAATTGACCAAAATAAAGAAAATGAACTTTCATGGACTGAGAATGAATTTCACAGGAGAGTCAGCAGAGGAAGCTGCAAGAATTGCAGAATGGTATACGGAAGCAATCCGTCATGTTCCCCCTCAGGTGAGTGAATTACCGTTTCAAGACTATACAAAAGGACATTTTTCAAGAGGAGTCGAATAGGCATGGCCAATATGATCATCGAGTTTTCAAAATATGCCATTATTATATTTATGGCATTCTATACACTCGAATGCTTTACGGTATTTAA
>CAZACC010000090.1:0-8052 GCA_964483545.1 uncultured Lachnospiraceae bacterium | reverse complement strand
ACCTCCTGGTCCCAAACCAGGCGCTCTAGCCAAGCTGAGCCACACCCCGTTTCCTATATCATGACACTCGCCAACTCGTGACGCAAGGTATATTATATAATAGGCGATGGATAATGTCAATCAAATTTTCTCTTGATTTTTCCCATGATTTTACCCATGTGAAAACGCTTTGAAAATCGTGTTAAAACCAACTGAAAACCTCATGATTTGAAACATTTCAGACAGAATTTGTCATAAAAACTGAAGTGTAAAATGTGCATCCCCATGTCTGTCAATATCCATAATGATATAAGAAGGTTTTCGCCCCGTCTGCCGCGGATAAGTCAAACTACCTGGATTGATGACCATGAGGTTCTCTACCTGTTCCATGCGCGGAACATGGATGTGTCCATACATCACGATATCTGCATCTTCTGCCTTAGCAGCGGCAATCAGCTTCTCATCGCTGCAGTTCACTCCATGATGATGACCATGTGTCAGATAGACCTTATATTTTCCAAGGTAAAATGTCTTTACATTATCATATTCATAGAAGAAATCATTATTGCCAGCTACAACCTGTATCGGACATCCTGCCTTGACCTCGATGTTCTGATCATCACCCTCGATGTCGCCACAGTGTATGAGCAGATCTATAGGCCTTACCTGCTCGATCACTCGGTAGAGATTGGCATTCTGTCTATGTGTATCACTAACAATCAAAACCTTGGCAATGTTCAAAATCCCGCTTTTTTCAAGCTTTTCCTGCATTGTGCGCAAAGCCTTGCCCCTGTGGCTAACCTCGTTTTTGGTCTCGGGTGATAGTTCTGCGGATGCGCACCCGAACTCAGGTATATAAAATATTGGATCATAGCCAAATCCGTTTTCTCCACGCTCCTCATATCCAATCCGACCTTCAATCGTTCCTCTTGTCGTCAGTATTTCTCCATTTGGCAGTGCCGCAGCTATTGCACACACAAAACGGGCTGTTCTTTTTTCATCTGGAACGCCCTGCAGTCTCTCCATAATGATACGATTCTTCTCCTGATACGGTGTATGCTCTCCAAGATAGCGTGCAGAATAGATACCTGGCTCCTTATTCAGATAATCGATTTCTAGACCTGAATCATCTGCTAAGGTCAGCAATCTTGTTTCCTGCATGATTGTTCGCGCCTTAATGACTGCATTCTCCTCAAATGTATTACCATCCTCGATGATTTCCGTTGTGATTCCAGCATCCGCCAAGGACAGAACATCCACATTCATATCCTGAAGAACCATTCTGATTTCCTTCATTTTGCCTTCATTGCTGGTGGCAAATATGATTTTCTTTTTCAAAAGATTATTCATTTTCTGTCACCTGATTGATCGTCTTTCCAGATTTTTTATATGCCTTCACGATTCCGTTGTATATTCCCTCTGCCACCTTCTCCTGATAAGGCGCCGATGCGAGAAGCAGCGCCTCCTGTCGGTTAGTCAGATACCCAATTTCCAACATTGATGCCGGATCCTTAATACTCTGTAATAACTTGATTTCGCCTGCATGGTCTGCAGCACCCTGGTCACTTGCGTTCGTAGATGCGATTACAGCCTTCTGAATTTCTGTTCCTAGTACTTGACCTGTCAGATCATGATCATCTGTTCCATCATTATAATAAGTTGTAATGCCCGTCATAACATGTGAATTTGCATCAGCATTCACATGAAGGGATAGATACAGATCTGCGCCTGACAGTTCGGCCAGCCGAATTCGATCTTCCTGTGATACGTCTGTGTCCGATAGCCTTGTATAGTATACACGGATATCTGTCTGATCCAACAGCAGCTTCAGTTTCTTAGCGACTGCAAGCACTACATCCTTTTCACTGATTCCATAAGATACATTTCCTGTCGATGTACCGCCATGACCGACATCAACAATCATGACCTTGTCATACATTTCATGTACAGGAATAAAAGTAAGCTGTAGCTTCTGTCCGTAAAATCGTGTACTATACTCACATAATTCATCTAACATAATATGAATCTGGACAGCATTGGCCTCTGTATCAAAATAAACGCTCTGAATATGTTGAGAACTGCCGTCCAGCACCTTTCCGTCATAAAAATCAACAGATGCGTTTTGCACATTTACAACGATACTCTGTTCCATATAGTCGTTTTCAACTGATACATCCTCTTCTGAAATACCATCAGGCAGTGGTATGCCCAGATATACCTTAGCTATTTTCTCTGTATCTGTGTCGCCTGCCTGCACTTCCTGTTTCATCATCATCTCCAATGGTCCGAGATGATCTCTTCCATATATAAATAATACCATGATGACTATGATCGCCCCACATACAATCGTGCTGGCGGTCAATACCTTTTTCATTAACTGTTCTTCCACTACTACTGCTCCTAATCTAATGCTTTCCCTGATCTGCTCTGGGCGGCTTTGGCCCCATAAACTGGTAATAATAGGTCTTCATCATACCATTATAGATTTTCCTGTTCTTATCTGCCTTACGACCCATATACTTCTCTACATCCTCATAACCGGTAATAACATATGCCGACCACGCATCCAGCTTCTGATAAGCTGCACCAAATTCACGGTAGAGCTCCGGCAATAGATCTTTGTCACCAACTCGTTCGCCGTAAGGTGGATTGGTAATGATAAATCCATACTTTTTCGCATGAGAGAGATTCGCCACAGGTCTCTGCTGAAAATGAATCAACCGATCTACCCCTGCAAGCACAGCATTTTCCCGTGCAGATTTTACGATTTCCTCGTCTATATCATAACCTTGGATATCTACATCAATATCCAGATCTACCAATTCATTTGCTTCATCCATACAATCATACCAAATCTTACGGCCGACCAGATGTGTCCATTCCTCTGCCGTAAAAGACCGGTTCATTCCAGGTGCCAAGTTGGCCGCCATCATGGCAGCTTCAATCGGGAATGTGCCGCTGCCGCAAAAAGGATCCACCAGAATACGACTTTTATTCCATGGAGTCAGCATAATCAGTGCTGCGGCCAGATTCTCTGCAATAGGAGCCTTGCTGACCAGTTTTCTGTAACCACGCTTATGTAAAGATTCGCCGCTAGTATCCAGACCAATCGTCACTTCATCCTTCATTAAGAAGACACGCAACGGATAGCTCTTTCCATCCTCGTCAAACCAAGACACCTTATATACCTGTTTCAAGCGTTCTACCATGGCCTTTTTCATAATGGACTGAATATCACTCGGACTGAACAGCTTGCTTTTCACACTTGCCGCCTTTGCAACCCAGAACTTCCCGTCCTGCTCGATATATTCCTCCCATGGTATGGCTTTGGTTGCTTCAAACAGCTCATCATAAGTCGTTGCCTTAAATTGGGCTATCTTAATCAGTATTCTTTCTGGAGTCCGTAAAAATACATTGGCTCTTGCCACTGCTTCCTCATCTCCGAGGAAAGTAACTCTGCCATCCTCTACCAATGAAATATCATAGCCCAAATCTATAATTTCTTTTTTTAACACCGCCTCCATGCCAAAATGGCACGGTGCAATCAGTTCGTACTTTCTCATGAAATCCTCCCTATCGAGATGCAGTAAAATGCTTACTTTATCTTAATGTATTACTTCCAATACTGTCAATACAAAACCAGCTTTGAATTTTGATTGATTATAATGATTTGAGGCCTGTGGGGGAACCACAGGCCTCGATGAGGGGAGTATAAATAATTAATAAGGGGTCGTAAAGAAGAATTCTTTGAAGGGTAAATTCTTCTTACATGCATATTATAATACACAATTGCCTAATTTGCAACGTTTTTTTGCAAAATTTTAGTACTATTGCCCTAATAACAAGATGTTGTGAAAATTTTATAAACATAAAGCATATTTAGTGCAACAATAAAAAATATGGTGTTTTAATTCTCTTTATGATAGAATCAAGGGAGAGTTACGAAAGGGGGATGTTACTCATGAAAGAGTTATTT
Source organism: uncultured Lachnospiraceae bacterium (assembly GCA_964483545.1). Lineage (GTDB taxonomy): Bacteria > Bacillota > Clostridia > Lachnospirales > Lachnospiraceae > JAAYYM01. The sequence goes on along the minus strand of CAZACC010000090.1, from coordinate 4,097 downwards.
GATTATGCAAAAGACTATGTCAAAAAGATGGATGCCAAGGATGTTACGTTGTCAAAGTTCTGTCTTCTCGCCCTCGGAATCCTGATCGGAATAGGACTTCCGAAGAAGCTTCGCAAAGCTGTAATGCTGATCATACTACTTGTCTTTGTGATAGCCTATATTCCTGCTATTGCTGACTTTATAGGTGGTCTGGTAGAATATTCGGGAAGTAAATCCATCAAAATTTCTTAAAAGAATAAGAGAAACAGGAAAGGAACCATCATGAATCAAAAAGAATATGCGCTGAAAAAACACGAAGAATGGCAGGGGAAATTTGAAGTAGTCAGCCGTGCCGAGTTAAATACAATGGAGGATTTGTCTATTGCCTATACACCAGGAGTGGCTGAACCATGTCTGGCCATCAACAAGGATGTAGATCTATCCTATATTTATACGCGCCGCAGCAATCTAGTTGCAGTCATTACAGACGGAACCGCTGTACTTGGTCTCGGTGACATCGGTCCTGAAGCTGGTATGCCCGTTATGGAAGGTAAATGCTGTCTCTTCAAACACTTTGGCGGAGTTGATGCATTCCCTCTCTGTATCCGTTCCAAGAATGTAGATGAAATTGTAAATACAGTTGCTCTGCTTGCTGGTTCTTTTGGTGGAATCAATCTAGAGGATATCGCTGCTCCCAGATGTTTTGAAATAGAAAAAAAATTAAAAGAAAGATGTGATATCCCGATTTTCCATGATGACCAGCATGGCACAGCCGTCGTCGTGTTATCCGGACTGATCAATGCCTTGAAGCTTGTTAACAAGAAAATGACAGAAATCGAAGTTGTTGTCAATGGCTCTGGAGCTGCTGGAATCGCTATTACCAAGCTCCTGATGAAAACAGGACTAAAAAATGTTGTTCTGTGCGATACAAAGGGTGCCATCTACGACGGACGAGACAATCTCAACAGCATCAAGGCTGAGATGGCTATGATCTCCAATCTGGAGAAAAAGCAAGGACAACTTGCTGATGTCATCAAAGGTGCAGATGTCTTCATCGGTGTGTCCGCTCCTGGTGTCTTGACTGCCGAGATGATTGCCACTATGGCGGATCAGCCAATCGTACTTGCTATGGCGAATCCCGTTCCTGAGATTATGCCAGAAGAAGCAAAAAAAGCTGGCGTAGCAGTTATGGGTACGGGTCGTTCCGACTTTCCGAATCAGATCAATAATGTACTTGCATTCCCAGGCATCTTTCGAGGTGCACTGGATGTTCGTGCCAAGGATATTAATGATGCAATGAAGCTTGCTGCTGCTTATGCGATTGCATCCATCATTCCTGACGATGAATTAACTCCAGACAATATCATTCCGAACAGTTTTCATGAGAAGGTAACACCTGCTGTTGCCAAAGCAGTTGCACAGGCTGCTCGCGACACTGGAGTTGCAAGATTATAGAAATGTAGGGTCTAGGTGCATCGGTTCCTTTTCAAATATGATGGTTTCAAAATCCTTTTTTGCAATTTCTATTTCATCTTTGCCACGTGGGGTCCATGCAATGCAGAACGGATGATATAGCCTTCTGCACAGACGATAACCCCAAGCCTTCTTTGCGTCTTTAAAATTATAGGCTATAAAATCTGGTTTGGAATAGAAATTGCCATACAGATTGGTCAACAGGAAGTTCATAAAAGCATTCTGCCCTGGTTCATACTTCATATTGCAGGACAACTGCCCCCTGATCACCTCTGGATGATTTAACTTCCACCATCTGACTAGGAAAGGACTAAAAGATTCAATACAATAATTCCCCTGATACTTCTGCAATGCTTTATAAACTCTGCGACACAACTCGTAATTTCTGATTCCATTATCGCTCTTGATTTCACAGACAAGATCCGTCTCACCCAGTAGCTCCAGTACCTCTTCAAACAAAGGAATCCTTTCCTCTGTTCCCTTAAGTGAGAGCTTCTGCAACTCATGATAATCAAAATCTCTCAGCTTTCCTTCAATGCCGCACATGCGCTTTAGTGTACCATCATGGAACACAACAAGATGTCCATCCTTAGTCATCTGCACATCCAGCTCTACTCCGTAACCCTGTTCCCTTGCTAGCGTAAATGCCTGCTTAGAATTCTCTGGAATCTGGGAACCATGCAAGCCCCTGTGAGCATATCTCTTGCCGAAGAACTTAGATACATCTCTTTTTTTATTTGGTTTGATCATCACAAGATTCAGCAGAAGGAGCAATACGATCACACCTGCAAAAATTGTAATCATTGTAAAAATGCCACTCATTTTAATCTCTTCTTTCTTTTTGTTCTCTGATTGAATATTTATTGATGCATAAATCATTCTAATCCTCAACGTCCAACATTTCAAGCTTATCTTTTGGAAGCTTCGGTTTATTATCGCCATGCTTAACCTGCAGCATCGTAACAAAGGCAAGTGCTACAAAAAATGCTCCATACGGGAACAGCGTCCAATAGCCTACATACTGCAGTAAAAGACCAGATATAATTGGTGTTACAATCTGTGCTGCCATAGAAAACGTATAATAGTAGCCTGTGAACTTGCCGACATCTGAGTCCTTGCACATCTCAACAACCATCGGTAGGGAATTGACACTAATTGCAGCCCATGCGCACCCGATAAAGCAAAAGATCACATATAAAATCGGTGAAAATCCATCCAAGACAAAGGTCATAATTGTCCCAAGCAGAAAATTGCCCGCAAGCACTGCCACACCGATAAGTATCGTCTTCTTGCGTCCGATTCTTGAAGACAGTTCACCAATCGGAATATAAGATATAATCGCTGCCGCCATAGCAATCGTCAGACATATAGATGCTGTTCCGAGCGCCATATTCCACTCCTCTGCTGCATACTTAGTGAAGGAGGTGGTAATTGCATTATACCCGATAAACCATAAAGCGATTGATGCCAGGATAAATCTGAGACTCCTCTTCACTTCCTTGGGAATCACGGACTCCCCCGTTGCTTCATCCACAACCTCCAGACTATCCTCTGGATGCGCTGCCTCATAAGCCTCACACTCTGCAGCAAGCTTTGGTTCTTTGATTGTAATAAACAAAACCACAACTGCCGCTACCATACAGGCCGCCACAATCAGAAATAAAGGCTGATAATCCACATGTATCAGTCCTTCTGTCCTTGTACGGGAATACAGAATACTGATCAGGATTAAACATAGGATTCCCCCGACTGCTCCCATCAGATTGATGACCGCATTTGCCTTAGAACGCAGAGGCTTTGGTGTTACATCTGGCATCAAAGCAACTGCTGGAGAACGATAGGTTCCCATTGCAATTAACAGTAAACCAAGACAGACGATGAATATAACCAGATAACTCTTTTGCGGATTTGCTGCATAAAGATTGTCCAAAATTGGAACCAAGATCATCAAAAGCACCGCAGCCACAGTTCCTCCTATGATAAACGGCATTCTGCGGCCAATCTTAGTATGACACCGATCAGAGAATGATCCAAGCAGGGGCAGCAAAAACAAGGCAATGATATTATCCAGAGCCATAATCACTCCGGCGACTCCGTCCCCCAGATGAAAGGTATCCTTTAGAATCAACGGAATCACTCCGTCATACATCTGCCAGAACATACAGATAGACATAAATGCCAGACCGATGAGTATCGTACGTTTGCTATTTAATTTCATATTGTATGAGCCTCCGTGAATAGTCTGATTTCAAACAACCGCGCCATATTTTCCTTGGGCAGCTTCACCGTCAACTGATGGGAAGCATCATTCCAACAATACTCGCATGCTCCGTAGGCTGGATAGATACACTGTACATCCACTTTTCCTGCTCCGGCATAGGCGATTGGCAGCGTGCACTCCTGATGACCGCCCTCACGTCTCCATACAGCCAGATAGATTTTATCGGATAATGTGCTGCGCAGTCCAAGTGCCACCCATTCATCCTCATACTTGGACAATCCAATTGGCCAAAACGGAAGTGCGGACTTGATATCCTGACGAATTGTCTTATAGCAGTCTAAAGCTTCTCTCACTAGTGCCTTGCGCTCTGGTGACAGCTCTGCCAGATGTCCGCTCTGATGAATACGAAGCAGCATGGCATTGA
>CAZACC010000089.1:0-8101 GCA_964483545.1 uncultured Lachnospiraceae bacterium | reverse complement strand
TTGCCACTGCGGTAGTGGTGGATGACTACAGGCCATTTGATGAATTCATCGGTACAGAGTAGGAAATAAACTACGAGGACCGGAAGCTTCAGCACGAAGGCTGAGATAAATCCGAGGGGTACTGCATAACACCACATCGAGATGGTATCGCAGATCAATCCAAATCGACTGTTGCCGCCAGCACGGAAGACACCAGCGATCAAGGTCGTATTGACAGCCGCTCCCATGACATAATAGGTGTTAATCAGGAGCATATATTTCAGATAATGCATGGCAGTATCCGTTAGTGTAGCATATTTTAATATCAATGGTGTTGCGGCAAGAATCAGAAGTCCACCAACCAGCCCACTGAGAATCGTTAGCTTCATCAGACGCTTTGTGTCTTCCTTAGCCTGGTCCAATTTGTTTTCACCAAGAACCTGCCCGATCAGAATCCCTCCAGCATTCGCAACACCGAAACATAGGATTGTACCGAAGTTGCGGGCAACCACGACAAAGGAATTCGCCGCAACTGCATCTGAACCTAGATGTCCGATGATGATAGAATAGGTAGAAAAAGCAAGTCCCCATACCACATCATTCCCAAGTGCAGGCAGAGACAGCTTGATAAAATCTTTGAATAGAGTCTTATTTTGAATGAACATAAAACGCAGATCCATCTTGATGTCCTTGCTGCGGGCAGATACGATTAGGCAGCAAATCAGCTCCAATACTCTGGAAATCGAAGTCGCTAGTGCTACTCCAGCCGCACCTAGCTTCGGAGCACCAAAAAGTCCAAATATGAAGACAGCATTCAGGATAATATTTGAAAAGAAAGCAACCATATTTAAAGCTGTGCTGATTGTGACTCTCCCGATACTGCGCAGTACCGACAGATAGATTTCAATGACACCCCAGCACAGATAGCTGACACTGACAATTCTGAGATAGGATGCGCCAATCTGAATTAGCTCTGGATCGTTCGTATAGATTGTCATCAAAGTTTCTGGTATACATACTGCAAGGATAGCCGTCAGGGCTGATATCACGACTGAAAAACGTAATGAGATTCCTTCTATGACTTCAATGGCATGCATATCTCCTTTGCCGTAGTACTGTGCACACAGCATAGTTGCACCAGTTCCCAAACCAAAGTAGAACATGAACAGGATGCTTGTGATTTGTGTAGCAAGTGATACTGCAGATATAGAAGACTGCCCGACATAATTTAACATCACGACATCAGTAGAGCTGATAGTCGCACTGAGCAGGTTTTGAACCACAATGGGCAGGACCAGTTTCCCAATCCGTTTATTAAAATCGTTTTTTGCTGCTAGTGTATTCATATTGTTATTTTCCTTCCTGTATCCTAAATCATTTGTAAAATGAAAGAATGCGGATTTAGGATAAAGTATAGCAAAGAGTGGGACAAGATGCTATAATAAAATCAACTAAAAAAAGCGCATTTTTGAGCAGGAGGCATAACTATGGAGATGAGTATTGTTTTATTTATTTTTCTGTGTGTTCTTATGGTGGCAAACCAGATGATTGGTATTGCAAACGGCTGGTATCGAGACGGATTTTCCTTACATAAGATGGTATGCGGATTTCAAAAATATGGAATTATACTGCTTGGATATGGTGCGATTGCATTTGCTGCCTACATTGCAGGCAGATATTTTCCTAAAATGGAGTACATCAGTGGGCTTTTGCTAGAGCCGATCGCAAAGTATTTTGTGAAGCTGTTGAATCGTCTCAGAGTAGTTCTCAATGATAATATAGAAGACGTGATTGATTATAAAAGAACATCGAAACGTAGCAGAAATGCAAGAAAGACAGTGGGTTCTTCAATGGCAGAAGAAATCGTTGCAGGGTCTCACGTGGAGATGCCAGGAGAGACAGCGACAGTACAACTGATCAACATGACCCCTGCCAAGCCAGTAAAAAAGACTCCCTATAAGCCTCTTAATCAGTCTCTGCCAGAAGCAGTGAACACAGAAGACAATAAAAAGAAGCGTACAGGAATCAAGAAATCAGCAGAAGCATAGTATTACATTTCCATGTTTTCTTCCTTATTTTCGTTCAGTAGGTAGATGGAACCTAGGTCATTGGAATAGATAAATACATATTTCTCATCAAGCGCTGTGCCCACAAAGTCAATCTCATCGTGGATATTATTGCTGGTGACTAGCCATCTCGGAGGATTTGCATCGAGTAGAGTTCGCAGATTATTTCCGATCGTTTCATCTAGGGCGATAAAAAACGGTGTATTGACTGGATAACGATAGCACGGCAAGATATCATTGATTTCGAACCAGATCATGTCTACATTGAAACAGTAGACATCATTTCGTTCCCACTCGGGGATAAATACTGCCAGATCTGTGGCATTTTGATAATATTCATCATAAGCGGTATTGTCCCTGTCTTTGACTGCAGTCATTAGTGTATCATGGCAGTTATCTTCATAAAAAACAAACAATACGATCAAGGCAGCCACACAAATCAACTGCTTATAGGAACTTCCGAGGACAAAAGGACGGTTGACTGCGATAAATAGGATTAACGCAGCCAGGAAGACGGGCATGGAGGTTGTAAAGTAGTATACAAAGGGTGTGCCAAAATGCAAAGCCACATAAGTGACACCGGCTGTGATGATTAATACCAGCCGTTCTGGTGAACTGAGTTCTTTCTTATATAATAATGCAAACAGAAATGCAAATACACATCCGAAACATTTTAATTCCCAAGATAGGTTATACGGCTCTGCAAAATCCACCGAGCGCTTGAAAGCAAAGACAAAGACAGCATAGAACATATCCTTGAGTGCTCCATGCATCCCGAAATAGATGAACAAAGGAATCATGATCAGGATCAGTCCACAGAAGAAGGAACCAATATAGAGCCAAAATTGTCTGTATTGCTTCCGTAACAGCAGAAGTAGTGCGAAGGCTGCCGTGATACCGATGACAGGAGCAGCCGTAGTAATCTTGCAGAAGGTGATAAACCCAAAGCAGACACCATAGAGAAAAGCGTAGTTTGAAAGAGATTCAAAGTCATCATCTCTCATGAGTCTGAGTGCAGTATACATACATAAAAGATTAAAAGGAAGACAGTACTCCTCCAGTGTATTTCCGCCCCAGAGCATGGCGATATGTAAGAACAGAAAGGAAGCCAACACAAAGACAGCTTGTTTCTTAGATAAATAAAGCAGAGCCATTCGGTAAATCAGAATCAGAGATACTGACAAAAACGGAATCTGCAGCAGGAAAATACCAAAACGACCTTGACACATCAGCTGCCCAAGAGCCTGCAGGAAGAAAAAGTAAGGACCCTTCAAATCGAAGAAATCCTCATATGGCACCCATCCGTGCAGGATACCGCGGCCAGCCATGGAAAAGAAGGAGGCATCACAGCCGTACCATTTTGGAAGTAATGGGGTGGTCCACAGGGAAAACAATAATAAAAAGCCGATGGAAACGAGTGTTAAGATGCTGTATTCAATTATTGTTTGTAGTTTGCTTACCTTGACATTCATACATCTATTATAATATACTAAATCAGAAACGGATAGCTATTTTTTGATTAGAAATGAGGTTCCGTATGTCAGAACAGGATATGAGTACAAAACAGGAAATTATTAACAAATACAGTGCGGATGCCAAGCGTCTGATACCATACCTGACATGGTTTGAGGCAAAGAGAGGTACAGATGTGTCGGCCATCTATGATGGAGAGCCAGGGATGAAGACAATGCCGGTGACCACCTATGATTCGATGCTGCTGGAGTTTGTAAAATTGGCAAAGAGTACGGTGTTCATGGATAGGAATTATCCATACGTGTATACGCGTAATCATATTCATTCTCATGAGGATGAGCTTAGAATGATAGAAAAAGCCAGACTGACGGATATCCAGAATCTGGGCGCTATTCTCAGCAAATATGTAATGGAAGGCATGCGCAGATCGACTTCATGGGTAGATGCAGTAGATGCTGGTATTTTTCTTGCTGTTTTGTGTAAACTAAAAGAGTTTTTCGAACGTACATAGAATTTTTAACTGTACGAAAAGAGAATGTGGGCAAAGGATGAAACAATGAGTGAACAGGGCTTGAAAAATGAGAGGGTCAAACCTCCGGTGCTCGATAGACGCATCGGAGACTTTCTAGAGTTAGTCTATGATAAGGCTGGTGATATAACAGCACTTCCAAAGGGCATTGCTTTCGTTGCAGATGAGATGAGGATTGGACAGATTCACATTGCATTTAATGGAGAAGATATTCTCCTCAAAGAATTTACCCCCTACAAAAAATATGATACGAGATTATTGAATGAACCAGATTATGAATTTGTTCATTCTATTGTTCATGAGAAGGATACCACAGTTCAGTTCTGGAAGCTGGATTCTGATGTTGTATGGGATGATAGTGACAAACAGAACATGGATGATATGACACGCTTTTTGTTGTTGTATCTGGGACGTACGAGGCATCTATATGAGGCTAAGATGGCTGCAGCACATGATGAATTAACGGGTCTGATTAATCTGACAGGATTTACGCAGACGCTCAGTTCCTTGATGGAACAGGGAATCGCTCAGAAATATACTGTGCTGTATATGAGCGCCTATAAATTCAAGCTAATCTGTCAGAAATATGGTTATGATTTTGGCAATCAGGCAATGATTCAGATTGCAGATAAGCTAAAGACCATGACCTGTGAGATGTCGTCTGATCAAGTGGTGGCAAGACTCGTTAATGATAATTTCGCTGCAATCGTCAGGACGAGTAATATGGAGCGGTATCTTGAGAAGCTGTCAGATGTCGAGTTGGATTTGTCTATCAACCACGAGATCATCAAGCAGCGAATTGCCTTTATTGTTGGTGTATATCATATCAAGGAATCGGATAAGAATGTGCAGATGCCGTTGGAGTATGCCATGGCAGCATATTCGACCTCCAAACAGGGCGAAAAGTCCAACGTTGTTTATTTTAATGAAGAAATACATAATCACTTCCTAAAGGAAAAGGGTATTGAGGCAAAAATGCAGGATGCCCTTGATGCTGGTGAGTTTATCATATATTATCAACCCAAAATCAATCTGGATGAATTTTGTATCAGTGGTGCTGAGGCATTGGTACGTTGGAATGACAACGGCGAGATTATTCCGCCAATGGAGTTCATTCCTCTGTTTGAGCGAAACGGCTTTATCTGTAATGTGGATTTCTTTGTCTTGGACAGTGTGTGTCAGTCCATCAGAAAATGGCTGGATGAGGGGCTGGATGTGGTTCCAATTTCCGTGAATTTCTCCAAGGTACATTTGGCAAATGAGAACTTTGCGAATGAAATTGTACAGATGGTCAAGAAATATCGTGTGCCTACGAAATATGTAGAAGTTGAATTTACAGAGAGTGCAAGCATGGAGGATACAACACTACTGACGCAGGCAGTAGACATACTGAAGAGCTATGGCATAGCCAGTTCTATGGATGATTTCGGTACAGGCTCATCGTCACTGAGTCTGCTGACCAGCCTTCCAGTGGATGTACTCAAGATTGATAAATCCTTGCTGGAGGCTGATGCAGTCTCTGAGCGGGAAAGAGTGATTGTGTCCAATGTCGTACGTATGGTACAGGATCTGGACATTGATGTCATCATGGAGGGCGTGGAGACAGTAGAGCAGGTAGATTTTCTCAAGCAGGTTCACTGCAATTTGGCGCAGGGCTTTTTATTTGATAAGCCACTGCCAAAGGCGGATTTTGAGGAGCGTCTACAGAGAGTGAAGTATGCGAATCCGATTGCACAGTGAGATCAATGTAGTGAGTAACCTGTGAGACACAAAGGAAAAGCGGAGGAATAAAGGATAATGGAAATGAAATTCAGAAATATTCTTGGAAAAATCGGCAGCATCGCAAAGTGGATCGTGTTAGCGGTTGTTGTGCTGATTTTGGTATCTGGGTCATTTTATACGATCGCCGAGGAAGAACAGGCAGTTGTGTGTACGTTTGGGCAGGCAAAGTCAGTCACAGAACCAGGACTGCATGTTAAGATTCCGTTGGTACAGACGGTTCAGAAGGTCAATACGACCATTCAGGGCTTTGCCATCGGATATACTGGCAATTATGAGGCTAATTACGAAGGTGAAACAGGGGAAGATGTGGCGATGATGATCACATCTGATTATAATTTTATCAAGATTGATTTCTATGCTGAGTATCGTATCATAGATCCTGTCAAGGCGGTTTATGCCTCAGAGGATCCAGTTTTGATCCTGAATAATTTGGCACAGAACTGTATCAGGACGACGATTGGTTCCTATAGTGTAGACTCTGTCCTGACAACTGGCAAGAATGAGATTCAGGCAAATATCAAGCAGATGATACTTGATAAGCTCGAGAAGATGGATATCGGTATCCAGCTCGTGAATATTACGATTCAGGATGCAGAGCCTCCTACAGCAGAGGTCAGTACAGCATTTAAGTCTGTAGAGACAGCGAAACAGGGCAAGGAAACTGCATTAAATAATGCCAATAAATACAGAAATGAGCAGATACCGAGTGCTGATGCCAATGCAGACAAAATCCTGCAGGATGCGGAAGCTGAGAAGCAAAATCGTATCAACGAAGCGAAGGGGCAGGTGGCACGTTTTAATTCCATGTATGAGGAGTACATGAAATACCCCGCAGTGACCAAACAGCGTATGTTCTATGAAACAATGGAAGAAGTACTCCCAGGCATGAAGGTAGTCATTCAGGGCTCAGATGGCAGCAGTATACAGGGGCTTCTGCCGTTGGATACTTTTAGCGGAGATACAGTGAATGAAACAAATGGAGGTGAGGAATAATGGCAGAAGAAAGATTCAATTCTGACGGAACACCTCAGAATAGTAAAAAGAAATTCGGTTGGATAGGCTGGGTCGCTGCAATCGTGATCCTTTGGGTCGGATTATCCAGTATGATCATATGTCAAGAAAATGAATACAAGTTGATTCGACGGTTCGGAAGAGTAGAACGTGTCGTAACGCAGGCAGGTATTTCCTTCAAGATGCCGTTCATGGAGTCTGCAGATACCGTACCAAAGGAAATTCTATTATATGATTTACCCGCATCTGATGTTATTACATCAGATAAGAAGACAATGATCATCGACAGCTATGTGCTGTGGAGAGTAACAGATCCTTTAAAATTTGCACAGACACTGAGCTATTCCGTAGCCAATGCTGAGAACCGTATCGATACATGGGTATACAATGCCATGAAAAATACGATTTCGAGTATGAAGCAGGATGAGGTTATTAAGAGTCGTGACGGTAAGATGACTGTGACTGTGCAGGAGGACGAGGTCGTAGCAGGGTCTAATGATCTGGTACTTGAGCAGAAGGAAGAGGTCGTTCAGATTAAATCTCTGACAGAAGAGATCATGGATCATATCGGAACTATTTATGATCAGTATGGTATCGAAATTATGGCGGTAGAGGTCAAGAAGCTGGACCTGCCAGATGATAATAAACAGGCTGTTTATACACGTATGGTTTCTGAGCGCGAGAATATTGCAGCACAGTATATCGCAGAGGGTCAGTCTGAGGCAAAGATCATTCAGAATACGACTGATAAAGAGGTGTCCATAAAATTATCAGCAGCAGAGGCAAAGGCCGAGCAGCTGATTGCTGAGGGTGAAGCAGAGTACATGAATGTTCTCTCGGATGCATACAATGATGCAAGCAAGACTGAATTCTATAACTTTGTACGTTCTCTGGATGCTGCTAAGGCCAGCATGCAGGGCAGTGGAAATAAGACATTGATTCTACCGGCAGATTCTCCAATTGCTGAGGTATTTATGGGCAGTGGTAATTCATCTGTCCGTGTACAGAATGCACCGGTAGCCAGTGAGTAGAGAAAAGAGGAAATAAAAATGATTTCAGAAAAAATGGTTGATTTGGTAAATAATAGCTCAGTTATTAGAGCAATGTTTGAGGAAGGAAAGAAGATGGCTGCTATTTACGGTGCAGAGAATGTATATGATTTCAGCCTCGGCAATCCGAATGTGGCACCGCCAGCAACAGTGGCAAAAACAATCAAGGAACTGGTGGACGAGGACAGTCAGAGACTGCACGGTTATATGAG
>CAZACC010000088.1:0-8548 GCA_964483545.1 uncultured Lachnospiraceae bacterium | reverse complement strand
ACGAAGTTAATAAAGGTGAATGATAAATGATAGATTTAAAAAAAGAATTAAAAGAAGCGCAAAGCATCGCAATATCAGGACATAAGCGTCCTGATGGCGATTGCGTTGGTGCTAATACTGCAATGTATCAGTATGTAAAAAAAATCATGCCAGAGGCAGAGGTTGATCTGTATCTAGAACAACCATCAGAGGTGTTTTCTTTTCTAAAGGGCTTCGATTGTATTAATAGTGCATTTGATAAAGAAAAGACATATGACGTTTTTATTGCACTAGACTGCGGAGACAAGGAAAGACTAGGTGATGTTGCCAAGTATTACGAAGGGGCAGGAAAAACGATCTGCGTGGATCACCACATCAGTAATTCCGGATTTGCAGATATCAACTATATCGTACCAACAGCAAGCTCAACCTGTGAACTGATTTACGACCTGATCGACAGAGAGGATTTGGATGTTCATATTGCAGAATCGATCTTTGTAGGAATTGTGCATGATACTGGGGTATTTCAATATGAAAGTACCTCACCGAAAACATTTCAGGCGGTCAGTGTACTGGCCTCGTTTGATTTTGACAGAAGCGGAATTATTGACAGGACATTTTATCAGAAATCCTATGTTGCAAACCAAATTTTAGGACGTGCATTATTAGAAAGCTTCCTGATTATGGATGGAAAGTGTATTGTCAGCATGGTAGATCGTAAAACAATGGATTTTTATGCTGCATTGCCGAGACAATTAGATGGAATCGTGAACCAGTTGCGTATCACAAGAGGTGTTGAATGTGCGCTCTTCCTAAACGAAACGGGATTTCAGGAGTTTAAGGTCAGCATGCGGTCAAATCGGATCGTGGATGTAGCCAAGGTTGCGACGATGTTTGGTGGAGGCGGACATATTCGTGCGGCTGGCTGTACGATGAACGGAACCTTTCATGATGTTGTGAATAATTTATCTGCACAGATTGAAAAACAGATGCAGTAACAAGAACAGAAAAATGGAGCAGTAATGGACGGCATTCTAAATATTCATAAGGAAAAAGGCTATACCTCCCATGACGTTGTTGCAAAGTTGCGAGGGATTCTGCATCAAAAGAAGATCGGGCATACTGGAACTTTAGATCCTGATGCAACAGGGGTACTCCCAGTGTGTGTTGGCAAGGCAACGAAGTTGTGCGATATGCTGACGGATCATCATAAGACATATCGGGCTGTAATGCTGCTTGGTATTACGACGGATACACAGGATTTATCTGGAAAGGTACTAACGAGGACGCAAGAAAATGATATGCTTCATATCACTCAAGACATGGCATATGCTGCAATTATGAGCTATTTAGGTACTTACCAACAGATTCCGCCGATGTATTCGGCACTGAAGGTGAATGGAAAGAAGCTGTATGAGCTGGCGCGTGCAGGCATTGAGGTGGAGCGAAAGGCTAGAACAGTCGAAATAGAGGAAATTCATATATTGGATATCAATTTGCCAGAGATTACGATAGAGGTCACGTGCTCCAAGGGTACTTATATTAGAACTCTGTGCCATGATATCGGTCAAAAGCTGGGAGTCGGTGCAGCTATGAAGGAATTAGTAAGAACAAGGGTAGACAGGTTTCTGTTGGAGGGTGCATTGACATTATCTCAGGTCGAGTCACTGCGAGATGCAGGAGCATTAGAGCAACATATGATATCCTTGGAGACCATGTTCGATTCTCTTCCAAAGGTATCTGTAGATGCCTCTTTGGACAAGCTACTCCTAAATGGAAATAAATTCAAGAGAAATGATGAATATACAGAGAACACAGAGGTGCGTGTATACGATTCACAAGGACATTTTACCGGTATCTACCGCAAACAGCAGTCAGAATACCGACCAGTCAAGATGTTTTTGGGGAGCTGATTATATGATTCATATAGAAAATACGACAGATTTTCATATAGAAGCGGATACTGCGGTGACCATCGGAAAGTTTGACGGAATCCACAGGGGACACGAAAAAATATTACAGCAGCTTTTGGCTCAGAGAAAATATGGGCTGCAAAGTGTAGTATTTACATTTGATACCCCTCCGACTTCTGTTTTTTTTAGAAAAAACCAAAAGGTGTTGACAACAAACATAGAAAAGCGAGAACTATTTCGGCGTATGGGCATGGATTACCTGATTGAATTTCCGTTTTATGAAAAGACAGCGGCAATCTCAGCAGAGGATTTTATAGAAGAAATACTGGTTGACTCTCTTCATGCAAAGATGATTGTTGCTGGAACGGACTGCAGATTTGGACATAAGGGTGCAGGAAATCTTGCATTATTACAGAAATACGGGGCAATCTATGGATATGAGACAATCGCAGTCGAGAAAGAGTGTTATTGTGATGAAATTATCAGTTCATCGAGAATCCGTGAGGAGGTCGAGCATGGTTCTATTACAAAGGTAAATGAAATGCTGATGGAACCCTATACCATTTACGGAGAGGTAGTTCATGGACGTCAGCTGGGCAGAACACTAGGTATGCCAACAGTCAATCAGATCCCAGAACCAAACAAGCTGCTGCCGCCGAACGGAGTTTATGTTTCACGTGTCAGATGTAACGGAAAATGGTACGACGGGATCACGAATATCGGGTGCAAACCGACAGTCAGTGGGGATCAGATTCGTGGGGTAGAAACGTATATTTATGATTTTCATGAGGATGTCTATGGTAATTCCATTTGGGTGTCTTTGCTGGAATTCCAGAGATTTGAGCAGAGGTTTCCTACTGTAGATGCATTGAAGAAACAGATGCAGATGGATATTGAATCGGGCAGAGTATGGCATGCCAACAATTACAAAATTTAATAAAAGTTAAGAAAATGTTTAGAAATGCCTTGTAAGTTGTCACTGCTTACGTTAAAATGGTTTTTGAGTGTAGGGGATCAATGAGTCAATAAGGAGATTAAAGAAGCATGGTTGCAAGTATATTACTGCCATTGGCAGGAGGATTAGGCCTTTTCCTGTTTGGTATGAAAATGATGAGCGAAGGCATCGAGAAGGCAGCTGGAGCAAAGCTAAGAAATATATTAGAGTTTTTCACAAAGAATCGTTTCAGTGGAATGATTGTTGGTATTGTATTTACAGCAATTATACAGTCATCTTCCGCATGTACGGTTATGGTAGTCAGCTTTGTAAACTCAGGTATCATGAGTTTGTATCAGGCAGTCGGAGTGATTCTGGGTTCCAATATTGGTACGACTGTTACGTCACAGCTGGTTTCATTTAATTTATCCGAGATAGCACCAATTTTTGTATTAGTCGGTGTGATTATGATGATGTTTTCAAAACGCCTGAATGTGCAGAGGATCGGTGAGGTTCTGCTTGGCTTTGGCATTCTTTTTATGGGTTTGGCCATTATGGCGGGAGCCATGGAGGGAATAAAGGAAACACCGGCTGTTACTGATATGCTCAGTTCTCTGAGAAATCCAATTTTAGCAGTATTGGTAGGTTTTATCCTGACTGCAATCATTCAAAGTTCATCCGTTACGGTCAGTATCGTCCTGCTGATGGCAAACCAGGGGCTTCTGGCACTACCGATGTGCTGTTATATTATTTTGGGCTGTAATATTGGCTCTTGTGTAACTGCATTATTAGCTTCTCTGGCAGGTAAAAAGGATGCAAAGAGAGCTGCAATGATTCACTTTCTCTTTAATGTATTTGGAACAATGATCATATTCATAATACTACAGCTGGCATTGGACCAGGTAGTCGAACTCATTCATATGTTATCTGGAGACAATCCGGGCCGTTTTGTAGCCAATGCACATACGTTATTTAAGATATTCGAGGTTGTTATGCTGTTCCCGTTCAGTAATCTGCTGGTCAAGCTCACCTATCTGATCATACCTGGAGAGGATGCTAAGGTTGACTATCGTGCAAATCTGCAGCTGAAATATATCGGACAGAAGGCAGTATTTTCTCCAGCAACAGCAGTCATTGATGCAACAAAAGAACTAGAACGTATGGCTTCACTTGCAAGTGAGAATCTAAACCGTGCCATGAATGCACTAGTGACATTGGACGAGGAGGATATTGATGAAGTATATAAGGTAGAGGACAACATCAACTTCCTGAATCATGAAATCACAAATTATTTAGTCAAGATCAGTCAGACCAATCTGCCGATTGACGATGCCAAGAGCATCGGTGCTTTGTTCCATGTCGTCAATGATATCGAGCGGATCGGTGACCATGCTGAGAATGTAGCAGATTCAGCTCGCCAACGTCTGGAGGGCAACCTGGGCTTCAGTAAAGTGGCACAGAGGGAGCTGGGTGATATGCTAGATATGGTTAATACGATTGTTAGATTTTCTATTGAGATGTTTTCCAAGAATAGTGAGGAGCATCTACATGACATTCTGCAACTGGAGGATGCTATTGATGAGAAGGAGCGAGAGCTCCAGCAGGCACACGTAGACAGACTGACAAAGAATGAGTGCTCACCAGAATCAGGCATGCTGTTTTCGGATATTGTATCTGGACTGGAGCGTGTTGCAGATCATGCAACGAATATAGCGTTCTCTATTCTGGAAGCTGATCCAGAGGGGGTACGTGCGGTCTCTATCAGTTCATAATGTCCCCAGCAGATACCGTCAACCCGATCGAACAGATTTGAGAACAGCAAGTTAATAGAGATGTCATAGAGACTGTGTACAAATTGGTATACAGTCTTTTTTTGTGTTTACAAAGCACTTTACATGGATTTTACAAAAGAGATACACAAGTTTGATATTTGTAAAATGCACATCATGGTATTCTCTCATTGTAAAGAGACAAAACAATCATGAAACAAAGAGGAGAATGAAAAAATGAAAAACAAAGTGAACAAAATAGTAACGCTTGTTGCAGCAGTGGCAATGACAGTCGGCATGCTGGCAGGATGCGGACAGAGCACAGAAACATCGGCAGCAAACACACCAGTAGCAACAGAGGCACCAGTAGCAACAGAGACACCGGCAGAAACAGAAGCACCAGCAGCAGAAGAAGCAGTAGAGACAGCAGCATCTAATCTCTCAGGCAGTGTCACACTTGTAGGATCTACTTCAATGGAGAAACTTTCCAATGCACTTTCAGAAGCCTTTATGCTGCAGAACCCTGGCGTAGCAGTTTCGGCTGAGTTCGTAGGCTCCAGTGCAGGTATTGAAGCTTTACTTGCAGGCAGTGCTGACATCGGAAACTCCTCCAGAGCCCTAAAGGACAGTGAGAAGGAAAGTGGAGCAGTAGAGAATATCGTTGCAATCGATGGTATCGCAGTTGTCGTAGATCTGGCTAATACAGTAACTGATTTGACAAAGGACAATCTGATTGATATCTACACAGGCAAGGTAACGAACTGGAGTGACTTGGGCGGCGAGAAAATGCCGATTGTAGTAGTCGGCAGAGAGTCGGGATCAGGCACAAGAGGTGCTTTTGAAGAACTGCTAGAGGTCGAAGATCAGTGTGCATATGCAAATGAACTGGACAGTACAGGAGCAGTGATGGCAAAGGTAGCATCAACACCAGGAGCAATTGGCTATGTATCACTCGATGTAATAGATGATACAGTCATCGCAGAGTCTCTTGAAGGTGTAGCAGCAACAGCTGACAACATCAAAGCAGGTGACTACTTTCTTTCAAGACCGTTCGTAATGGCAACAAAGGGAGAAATCGCAGAACAGAATGAAAGTGTAAAAGCGCTGTTTGACTATATCGCATCAGCAGAAGGAAAAGCACTGATTGAATCAGTAGGGTTAATCACAGTAGACTAAAAATCATAAGATGGCAGGATCGGGCCGGTTGAAAAAGACCGGTTCGATTCATTCAGAAGAGGTTTTCAAATGAAAAGAAATACTTCTATTATAAGAAGCTATAAAAATAAATCAGCTGTAGAATCTGCAGCACAGATTATCTTCATATGTTGTGCATTCGTGGCAGTATTGGCTGTTGCTTCTATCACAGCTTATATGATCGTGAGCGGTACTCCTGCACTTGCTAAGATCGGAATTACAGAAATCCTGTTCGGCACTGTGTGGAAGCCAGCAGCGGCAGAACCCTCCTTTGGTGTTCTTTATGTCATACTGACATCTATTGTAGGTACCTTCGCAGCAATCTTCATCGGTGTACCAATCGGTGTATGTACAGCTGTATTTTTAGCAGAAACTGCGCCGAAAAAGATAGCCGCAATCGTAAAGCCTGCAGTAGAATTATTGGCAGGTATTCCGTCAGTGATCTACGGGTTACTGGGCATCCTGATTTTAAATCCGTTGATGTATCGGCTGGAAAGACATATTTTTGAGGATTCAGAGACCCATCAGTTTACAGGTGGTGCAAATTTGATTTCTGCAGTGATTGTTCTGGCAGTGATGATTCTGCCTACGGTCATCAATGTTAGTGAATCAGCAATCAAAGCGGTACCTGAACATTTGAAGAGTGCTTCATTAGCGGTAGGTGCCTCTAAGATGCAGACAATTTTCAAGGTCATCCTCCCAGCAGCAAAGTCTGGTATCGTCACAGCCATTGTCCTAGGTGTGGGACGAGCAATCGGAGAGGCCATGGCTATTTCGCTCGTATCAGGAAGCTCTGTGAACCTTCCGCTACCATTTAATTCGGTCAGATTCCTGACGACGGCTATCGTCAGTGAAATGGGATACGCAACGGATACACACAGAGAGGTATTGTTTACAATCGGACTGGTACTGTTTGTATTTATCATGCTGATTAATATTACCCTGACTAAAATACTGAAACACAGCAATGTGGAGGAATAGAGCAGATGGATAACAGCATCCTTGTAAAAAGAAGAAGAATTAAGCCTAGTGATGCAGTGCTTTCGTGTTTGATCAATCTAAGTGCTGCAATATCCATACTGCTACTGATTGGAATTGTCGGGTATGTTTTTTATAGAGGAATCGGTGTGATCAACTGGTCATTTTTGACGACTGTACCGAGTACGATAAATGGAACCTTTGGAATCGCAGGCAACATTGTCAACACACTTTATATGATTGTATTGACATTAATCATTGCAACTCCAGTCGGTGTGGGAACTGCAATCTATCTGAATGAATATGCAAAACCTGGGAAAATTGTCAATCTGATCGAGTTTACAACAGAGACTCTGGCAGGCATTCCGTCTATTATCTTTGGTTTGTTCGGTATGATTTTCTTTGGGACGACACTCGGATTTGGATATTCTATATTAACAGGCGCTCTGACCTTGACGCTGATGGTTCTTCCGTTGATTACAAGAAATACACAGGAGGCGCTCAAAACTGTACCAGATACTTATCGAAGCGGAGCATTGGGAATTGGAGCCACAAAGTGGTATATGATCAGGACTGTTATGCTGCCATCTGCGATGCCTGGTATCGTGACTGGGATTATATTAGCCATTGGCAGGATTGTAGGAGAATCCGCAGCGCTCTTGTTTACGGCAGGGAGTGGATATCTGCTGCCACAGACTGGTAAAGCAATGTTTGATAAAATCATGCAGCCAGGCGGTACATTGACGATACAGCTGTATCTGAGTATGTCCAAAGCGCAGTACGACGCAGCATTTGGCATTGCATTTGTACTGCTGATCATTGTGCTGGGTATCAATTTTTTGACAAAATACCTAATCGGAAAGCTGGATGTCAGACATCAATAACTATAGATGGTTTTCATTGATTGAATATCATATAAAGGATGAAAAATATGCTGGAAAGTAAAATTGTAACTGAAAAACTGAATCTTTATTATGGAAGTAATCATGCACTGAAAGATGTGGATATGAAGATTGCTACCAATAGAATTACAGCCTTTGTAGGACCTAGTGGGTGTGGAAAATCCACATTTTTGAAGACGCTAAATCGCATGAATGATCTGGTTGACCATGTGATCATTACAGGCTCTGTAAAGATAGACGGAGAAGATGTCTACGATTCGAAAGTGGATACTACCCTGTTGCGAAAAAAGGTAGGTATGGTATTTCAGCAGCCTAATCCGTTCCCAATGAGTATCTATGATAATGTAGCCTACGGACCGCGTATTCATGGAATTAAGAATAAAAAGGAGTTAGATCAGATTGTGGAGGAAAGTCTGAAAGGAGCTGCGATTTTTGAAGAGGTAAAAGATCGATTAAAGAAATCTGCCCTCGGACTCTCAGGTGGACAGCAGCAAAGACTCTGTATAGCCAGAGCATTGGCAGTCAAGCCAGAGGTGCTGCTGATGGATGAGCCGACCTCTGCACTGGATCCGATCTCTACGCTAAAAATAGAAGACCTCATGCAGGAACTCAGAGAGAAGTACACTGTAGCAATCGTAACACATAACATGCAGCAGGCAGCGCGTGTATCAGATTATACAGCATTCTTTTTGCTTGGTGAGGTCGTTGAGCTGGATGACACAGATGTCATATTTTCAAGACCTAAGGATCAGAGAACAGAAGACTACATTACGGGACGTTTTGGATGATAAAGGAGAGAATTAAAATGACTGCAAGAATGAATTTTCAAATGGAATTAGAACAGCTGCATAACCGTCTGGCAGAGATGGGTGAGCATGT
>CAZACC010000087.1:0-8562 GCA_964483545.1 uncultured Lachnospiraceae bacterium | reverse complement strand
TTGTAATGGGTGTCTGTGCTTCTGTATTCTGTTTCATTTTCATTCCTTCTTTCCTGAAATATCTGAAATCACCTTAATAATCTTTCATATCTTTCATATGACTGCTTTGACTGCTCCCTCTGACTACCCTTCTGACTAGCCTCGCAATGACTATAGCATATATGAAATCGAATATCAATACTTATTTATTGTTTTTCGATATATTTTTATCTTAATTCATTTTTCATACATATCATTGTTGTGTAACATGGTTATGTAACAATGTTGTTTTGATGATATCTGTATTAATACTATCAAAGATCTGGAAGTTAAAAAAAACGCTTTTTATTTGCCGCTTGCGAAGAACATCCCTGTTTTCTTTGAGAAAAAAGACTTCGATACAGCACAAAACCCAATAAAACGGAACTTTTCGGCACTGTAACGAAGCCTTTGGTGTTTAGTTAGTGATTAAATTTATGTAACACTGTAAAACGATATTAAACGAAAATCGCCCGTACATTACTTTTATGGTCGAGAGGACGATTGAGGGATGACAGTGTAGGCAAATTATGCCCAGACTAAAATTTAGTGGTTAATGGCACCCAATTTTCATCTACCATATCCTGATTCATTTATTTACTTACTTTCCAATGATACTAAAGACCCATCTGCTTCCTCAGCGACTCGATCTCCGACCGCAAACTTTTCTTCTTTCATTTTTTTCACAGAAACTCTATATTCTTTTTCTACTCCATTCTTATTTATAGCAAAAATAAGAATGTTAGGTAACTCTTCAATCGTCTCGATTCTACTTATTTCCATCATGTTTTTAGAAAGTCGTTTGTCCTTTGCTGAACCAATTGTCATACCAATACACATACCTATCGGTAATCCAAAAGATATCCCAAGTACCATATTATCAGGAAATAAAAGCATTCCATATACTACTCCTCCTAATACTCCAAAGGACATTCCAATACTCATGTACAATGCCATATATTTCTGAATCTTCTTTTTGTCTTTATTGTCCATTTCAAATTCTCCTCTCAAATTAAAATTTATCGTTCACTCATTATTATTACAACATATGAAACTCGTCTAATACTTTTTCCACCTGTTTTTCTAATTCTTCTTTATTCGGAATATATAGCGTGTACTTTGAAGCAAAAATTTGATTTGACAGTCCACCTAAAGCATATTCCGCCTGAATGCTTTCCTTGTCTGTGCAAAGAATGATTCCAATGGGCTCATTATCATGTTCATCATTAACCTCTGATTTATAATAATTCAGATACATGTTAAGTTGTCCTACCGCCTCAGGCATCAGTTTTCCTGTTTTTAGTTCAATGAGAACATAAGAGTGCAAGATTTTGTTATAAAAAACCATGTCGACATAGTAATGTGTATTAGCAAGTGTTACCCTTTGTTGACTCCCTACATACATGAATCCTTTGCCAAGCTCAAGCAAAAATTTTTCAATTTGGGCAATCAATGCTTTTTCCAAATTACTTTCTAACATAGGTTTATCTTCAGGTATTCCTAGAAACTCAAAAACATAAGGATCTTTGATAATATCTTTCGGAGTATTTATCTCATTACCGTTGGTAGCAAGTTCTAAAACTTTTTTCTTATGATCATCTCCCTGTGATAGAAGCAAGCGCTCATAAAGTGATGTTTGCATCTGACGTTTAAGCTCTCTTACTGACCAATTTGAATTCTCGCTTTCTTTTTCGTAGAAGCTTCGTTTTTGTTCATCTTCTACACCTAAAAGTTCGCAATAATGTGACCAAGTCAATTTGCCAGACAGTGTCTGGCATTTTGGATACGCCAAATAAAAATTCCTCATGTTTTGTAAATTGGATCTCGAAAATCCCCTCCCAAATTCTTTTGTAAGCTCTTTTGAAAGATTGATTAATAAAGATTTACCATATTCCGCTCTATCTAAATGATTTTGTTCACCCTCGACAATCGCTCGTCCTATTTCGTGGTAGGTGTCTAAGAGCGTAATATTCACTGTTCGTTCAACTGAAGATTTTGCTTCTTCCATCAGTCTTTTTATTTGATGATACGTCTTATCATAATCTTGTTTAATAATTTCATGATTCATTCTGACTTCCTCCAATCATCATAATACCTGGATTTTCTGTTTATTCATCAATACATCACTAAGCTAAAATGTATTCGTGGTCATTTGAAATATGTGTCTTATTTCTACTATCGACAACCTGACGGCTTTTCCAAATGAATGTAGCTCAACCATTTTCGTGACTGCACGAAAATGGTCCGACACCTCTACACCCGATGTTTCACAAGATTCCATTGCACGGGAAACAGCTTTATAAAAATTTTCCCACCGTTCATATCCCAGTAGTGTCATTAGTTCTCGGGCATACCAAAACTCTATATTTGTATCATCAACATCGTGAATAATTAAATCATATTGCTGGCGAATTTGTTCGATTTTCTTTTTATCCATTATTATGCTTTCTCCTCATCAACATACTCCATAATGTCACCGTAGTCGGCATTAAGAACTTTGCATATTTTACCAAGGACGGTTAGTGTGACTTCCTCGTCCCTGCGAATTTTTGTCATCGTGTTTGGTGCAACGCCAGAGGCTTTCCTTAAATCAGCCTTGCTCATTTTCTTATCAATCAACAACTTCCACAAAGATTATATGATACAGCCATATTTGCCTCCTTTAATAACACGATAACATCATAAAATATAGTATAGCATAATTTTTCACTTTTCGTAATGATGTGCAAAAATTTGGCAATGGGAAGAAGTGTAAATTTTCTGTGACTGTTTCCTAACGTTTTTCTCTGGTGTTGTCTGATAGCATTCTTGGTTATATGTAACAATGTTGTTTCTTGTATGAATTCAAAAATTAAAACACCGAAAAATCCGGTGTCTTAATTTTAATACTTTATATGCGTTGTTTGCACGATTGATATAAGTGAGCTTCTATTTGGACTCTATTTTAAATCCAGCAACCAGATCCTGTAGATCTTGAATGCGGTTGTTCACCTGATTGCTAAGGTCTGCAATAGAAATCATGGAAGCGAGGATTTCTTCGGTACCAGCTGAAGTTTCTTCTGTGGTGGCAGCATTTTCCTGCGCACCTGCGGAAAGGTTGCTGATATGAGAGACAACATTATTACAGCTTGTGCTCATTTGACTGTTTGTTTGGTTCATTTCAACAAACTGTGCATCAATGACTTTGAGACTATCTGCAATCAAAGTGTATTTTTCCTTCGTGTCATCCACACTTCTTGTCTGTTCCTGCACGGTATCTCTGACCATATCGCTCTGCTTCTTAGCAAGCGATGTATTTTCCTGTAGTTCTTGTAGCATTTCATTGATCGTACCTACAGAATGAGAGGATTGCTCTGCAAGCTTACGGATTTCATCTGCCACAACGGCAAAACCCTTTCCTGCTTCTCCAGCTCTTGCTGCCTCAATACTGGCATTTAAGGATAGCAGGTTTGTCTGCTCTGAAATTCCAGAGATCAGGGTGCTCGCTTCTCCAATTCTATCTGCGCTTAGGTTTATTTTATCAATCACTTCAAGAATACCGAGGAAAATATGTTGGCTATTTTCATTGACTTCGGAAAGTGTGTTGACAACCTCGAGACCTTCTATACTAGCATTGTTAATATGCTTGGATGCATCTATCAGAAGTTCGCCACCCTCCATATTTTTTTCGATTGCTTGCTCTAAATTGCTAATTTCCATAGCAGACTGTTCTGTGTCGGTAGCCTGCGAGGTGGCGGATCCTGCGATTTCTTCAACAGCTCTTGCAATCTCACCCGTAGCGGTACTAACTTCGTCAGTGCTGCGAACCATGGTCTGAGCAGAACTGCTAATTTCATTGGAGGCATCGGCAATCTGCATGACAATTTCCTGCAAAGAAGAGAGTACCGTATTAAACGAAGCAGATAATCTGCCAAGCTCATCTTTACTGTTTAACTTCAGAGGTTCCTGTGCGAGATTTTTTTGAGCAAGCTCGTTCATGCTATTTGTAATATGATTGATATGTTTTCTTAAATAATGAATCATGAACGCAGCAATGATAGCGACCAAAGAAACAATGAAGATGGTGCCAATCGCCAGTATGATTAAGTTCTGCTGGATAGAAGCTTTGAGTTGTATTGCACTGTAATCACCGTAGAGTGAAATCAAATCCTGCATTTCATCAAGGTTGGTTCTTGCAGAATCAAAGGAATTCAACATTTGATTGTAGTCGCCCTCACCTGTTTCAGGATCATAGGAAGCCTGCCATGCAGAAAAGTTTGTATTGAACTCATCTATCAGCATCCGGATGGTTTTGTCGTTCTGTAAAAACCCACTCGGATCCTCTGCAGTTTCAGAGCCGCCCGTTCGTAAAAATAAATTATGTTGAGTATATTCATCTAACAACTGTGGTTCGTCTGCAAAATATTCGAGGATCTTATTTGCGTTATCCTTAGCCTGCTGTGCGTTTTCATTGTAGGCATCGCGCAACTCAGGGAGCGTCGCATCTCCATTGTCGTTTATGGAATTGATCCGATCAATGGCTTGACTGGCCTGATAAAAATCCCTGTCACTGCTTAACAAAGTAGAATTCGCCAAATAAAGGTTGTTATAAAAAATCTTGTGACTATCCTCGTAGGTGGAAAAAACTGTGTTGTAAAAGATCATAAGCAGTACAAGCAGTTCAATGATTGCAGGTAGTATAATGATAAGCAATTTACTTCTGATAGATAAGTTTTTAAACATATGTAATCCCTCCAATTCTCCCAAATAAATGATATTCAGTTATTATTACATTATATCATCGAATGGAGTTTGTATCAAACATATTTTCTGTAAAATTTTTTCAATGAATTTTTTCAAAAACCTTCACTAATTCCGGATCAAATTGACTGCCGCTACCACGAATGATCTCTTCACAAGTAGTCTCTACTGACAATGCCGTCCGATATGGTCTGTCGTTTGTCATCGCATCAAAGGTATCCACAATGGATAGGATTCTGCATTCTATCGGAATCTCTTCTCCACCAATTCCTAACGGATAACCTTTTCCGTCCCATCTCTCATGATGTTTCAAAATTAAATGTGCGATATCTCGGATTTCTGCTGCCTCTAGCGCGATTCTTTCTCCAATTGAGGTATGTGTCTTCATGACTTTCCATTCTGCTTCGTTTAATGCTGCAGGCTTTTTTAAAATCTCATCCGGTATCCCAATTTTACCAATATCATGGAATTTGGTTAACAACACAAGTCGATCC
Source organism: uncultured Lachnospiraceae bacterium (assembly GCA_964483545.1). Classification (GTDB taxonomy): domain Bacteria; phylum Bacillota; class Clostridia; order Lachnospirales; family Lachnospiraceae; genus JAAYYM01. The sequence goes on along the minus strand of CAZACC010000087.1, from coordinate 3,310 downwards.
ATTCGATCTTGGTGAAGATTTAACTCCTTCCCAATCTTAATCGCCAAATGCTCCATCCTCGAGACATGTCCCTCAGATACAAAATCTTTCACTTCCAACGCCTTCATAAAGGCCTTTACGAAGGTACTTCTAATACTTTCTTTTTTGAGTAATTTATTTTGGTACATATTATTATCTGCTTCTTGAAAGATAAGCTCTGTATTTACAAATCCCTTCTTATGAAAAGAATAACCGTACGCCAGAGAAAGTCCTCTGTTTCCAGCAGTTTCATTATGTATTGCAACCAGTTCATTCATCTTTTTCAGAAGATCTTCGATTTCTTCTTCTGCAGTATTTTCAATGAAGATTCCAAACTCATCCCCACCAATTCTAGCAACCAGGCCATATTCTTCGAAAACCTCTTGGACAATTTCAGCAACCTCCACAATCATCACATCCCCGTTGTAATGCCCCAAGGTATCATTGATAAATTTGAGTCCATTGATATCAACTGAAATAATCGCAAGATTTTCGTGATAGTTATTCACAAAACGATCCATCTTTGCTTCAAAACTTCTACGACTTTGTAGCCCCGTGAGTGCATCTCTTTCCACTAGATGGCGAAGTTTTTTTTCTAACAAAATACGCTCCGTCATATTTCTCACAATCACAAGGATTTCATCCTGGTCTATTCTCTGGAATCTTGCTTCAAAATAATAAGCATTCTCCCCCTTTGTAATCTCTATTTCTTTCGATAAAAAGGGGAGTTCTGTTGTTATTTTTTTCCTTGTTTCCTCAAAGATAAGCATCGACTTAGAATCTTCAAGCATCATATCCAGGAAGGGATCTTCCACTTCTACCTTTGTCATTTTCTGAATATTACCATCTTGATCATAGCGAAATAAGGCATCTGGAATTGCAGAGATAAATGCATTATTCCTTGCAACCGCACGTTCTAGTCCGATAATTTTTTCTTGTAATTCAGGATAATAATTTTTTCGAAAAGAACCCTCTCCAAGGCCAATAATCGCATCTCTTGAAAAATTCTTTTTATTTTTTTTGTCGTAGAATTTGTCCATATACCTTCGTCACCTCTTCTGGCGTAAGCATTCTTGGATTCGTCACAATGCAAGGGTCCCGTAATGCACCTTGTGTTAACTTTTCAAGCATTTCACTATCCAGCTCATCTACTGTTGCATAACCCCCGATTCCTATTGTTTCTCTAAATTCTTTCAATTTATGAATCAAGCTTATTTTCACTGTTTCAGGATCCATATCGTCAATCCGAATTCCTATAATCTTAGCAATTTCTGTGTATTTATCAGTTGCAGATTCAAAATTGAGTTCTATTACATGTTCTAATAAAATACTATTGCATTCTCCATGTGGTAAATCAAGCATACCGCCTAGACTATGTGCCATGGCATGAACCGCACCTAAGCTTGCATTTGAAAAAGCTAGACCCGCATGTAAGGAACCTAACATCATTTTGTACATAGACTCAACGTTACGATTTGGTGAAATTGCACCTTTCATATTTTCAAAAATTAATTTAATGGATTCTTTTGCATGTACGTCTGTCAAATGTGAATTTGCATTAGAAGTGTAAGCTTCGATTGCATGTACCATCGCATCCATTCCCGTGCAAGCAGTCAAATATAAATCCATTGTCATCAGCGGTATCGGATCAATTAATGCCAGATCAGGGACAACTTTTTTACTAATAATCGCCTTTTTAACATGACTTTCCGTATCACATACAATTGCAAATTGAGAGACATCTGCCGATGCTCCGGCCGTTGTGGGAATTGCAATCAACGGTGGTCCCGGGAAACGAATCTCATCCACTCCTTCGTAGTCTAAAATATGCCCCCCATTAGAAGAAACAATACTAATTCCCTTTGCGCAATCAATCGGACTGCCTCCTCCCACTGCGATGATGAGGTCACATTTATGTTCAAGGAAAATCTGTGCCCCCTTCATCACTTCATAATCTCTAGGATTAGAAGTAACCTCTCTATATACCAGGGGATCTATTTGATACGCTGCAAATTCTGCTAGGATGTCTTGGAACCAGGAAAGTTTTTCAATATTTTGGTCTGTTACAATCAATGGCCTCTTGGATGCAAAATGTTCAATATATCTACCAACCATAAGCCTTGCATCTATCCCTGTAATAATTTCTGGAGCAACAAATTTGCGTAATTCTGTTGTGATTGCCATAGCTTCTCCTCCTTTAGCTTCCCTCAATACCCATCATCTCTAAAGTTAGTGGTGTTCCCCGTTTGATATCTTGTAGTGCCGTCTGACCTAAAATTTCAGAATAAAATTTTGGTGGAAGGCCATAGCCTGGCCGAATAGCGCGAATATTTTCTTTGGTTATTTGTTCTCCTTTTTTAATATCTTTCACACAAAATAAGGAACGTCTGAATACAATGTTTGATTCCTCTTGCTTTGTTGGTCCGTATTGAACCTGCCCTATCGCTGTTTCAGTCTGTCTGATATCCAATATCATCTGTTTGAATTCTGCTGGATTCATAGAAAAAGAAGCATCTGGGTTCTCAATCTCTCGGTCAAGACAGAAATGTTTTTCTATCACCTTTGCTCCAAGTGCAACTGCTGTAATCGCTCCAACCGATCCCATAGAATGATCAGATAAGCCTACCGGCACGCCAAAGACTTCTCCCATATTTTGCATGGTATTCAAATTCATCTCATCGGTAATCGCTGGGTATGCACTCGCACACTTCAGTAACACAATCTGTACATTCCCTTGCTCTCGAATTGTTCGTACCGCTTCATCAATTTCTGATAGATGGGACATTCCTGTGGACATAATAATAGGCTTCCCTTTAGAAGCAATATAACTAATCAGCGGAAGATCTACAAGTTCAAAAGAAGCAATTTTATAAAACTCCATCCCCAAATCCTCTAAGAAATCTACCGAAGTTGTATCAAATGGCGTAGATAAAAAATCAAGGCCTACTTTACTGGCCTCTTCTTTCAATTCCTTCTGCCACTCCCATGGGGTATAGGCCTTTTTATACAAGGAGTAAAGGTTTTCCCCTTTCCATGTACCATTCGTAATGTTAAAAAATTCATTATGACAATCTATTGTCATCGTATCCGGCGTATAGGTCTGGATTTTAATACAATCAGCACCTGATTCTTTAGCGGCATATATAATATCTTTTGCACGTTCTATACTTCCCGCATGATTTCCTGACATTTCAGCAATTACATAGGTTCTATCTTTTAATCGATTATATAGGTCCATTCCGTCTTCCAACCCCATTCTTTCGATGATTTTTATGTTATTTATTATACTACA
>CAZACC010000086.1:0-8640 GCA_964483545.1 uncultured Lachnospiraceae bacterium | reverse complement strand
TGTGAATCTCCTTTGCTACAGCAGTTGATAATACTCTGGCATCTGTTCTCGGATAGGTAACCGCTTTTCTTTCATACAATTCCTGCACAATACGCAATGTTTCATCTGGACTAATCTTAAAGAGCTTAGAACAGTCATTTTGTAGTTCAGCCAGATTATATAGTAATGGAGCATTTTTATTTTCTTTTTTCTTTTCCAGAGAAGCTATGACTGCCTCAAAAGGCTGTGTGCCCTTCAAATTTTCAATCAGCGCCTCTGCATCCCTCTGCTCTTGAAAACCGTTTTCTTTGTAAAGCAAAGGAGACTGGTAATATGCAGACCCCTCTACTGCTTTCCATTCTGCTTCAAACCCATTTCCGCCTACAGACAACTTCAGGTTTGCTAACACCCTGTAAAACGGAGTCTTGACAAATTCCCTGATCTCCCGTTCTCTTTTCACAACCATTCCGAGTACACAAGTCATCACACGACCAACAGATACAACTGCATATTTCATCTGTAGAAAATTAGAGATTGAGTCACCATATTTCAAAGTCAAAGCACGTGAAAAATTGATGCCCATCAAATAATCTTCTTTTGCACGAAGAAAAGCGGCTTCTGAAAGTTTATCATAGGCTGACAAATCCTTAGCTTCCTTGATTCCTCGTATGATTTCTTCTTCGGTCTGTGAGTCAATCCATACTCTACGTCTCGTTTTCCCAGTTACATTCGCCTGTTGTTCTACCAGTCTGTATATATACTCCCCCTCACGTCCAGAGTCGGTACATACATAAATGGAATCCACATCTTCCCTGTTCAAAAGTCTGCTGACAATCTGAAACTGCTTGGCAGCTGACGGAATCACCTCATATAGGTATTTCTGCGGCAAAAAAGGAAGTGTTGCAAAGTTCCATTTCTTATATTTGGGATCGTATACATCTGGATAGCTCATGGTCACCAGGTGTCCTATACACCAAGTCACAATCGTATTTTCTGATTCCAGATATCCATCATATTTTTTCGTTTTTAATTTTAAAGCATTGGCAAATTCTCTTGCCACACTTGGTTTTTCCGCTATAAAAACAGTTTTACCCATACCTTATAATACCTTGTTAAGAAAGCTCTGCAGACGTTCACTCTGCGGATTCTCAAAGAAATCTATCGGGTTATTCTCTTCCATGACCACACCATCTGCCATGAACATGACTCTATTTGCCACTTCCCTGGCAAAGCTCATCTCATGCGTGACGACAATCATCGTCATTTTGATCTGTGCCAGATCACGCATAACATTCAGTACCTCTCCAACCATTTCTGGATCCAATGCCGATGTAGGTTCATCAAACAGCATCACATCAGGTTCCATACACAGGGAGCGTACAATTGCGATTCTCTGCTTCTGTCCCCCAGAGAGCTGACTTGGATAGGCATCATATCTGTCCGCCAGCCCAACACGTTCCAATAGCTGCATTGCTTGTTGTTCGGCATCTTCTTTCTTTTTATGCTGTAGCTTGATTGGTGCTATGGTCAGATTTCTCATAACCGTCATATGCGGAAACAAATTAAACTGCTGAAAAACCATTCCCATCTTCTGGCGCTGTTCATCAATATTGCTCTTGGGATTGCAGATGTCCACACCCTCAAACATGATACTGCCCCCTGTCGGCATTTCCAACCGATTCAGACAGCGTAAAAATGTACTCTTACCTGAGCCAGACGGACCTACAACAAATGCCACATCTCCTTTATGGAAATCTGTAGTAATTCCATTCAGTGCATTAATCTCACCAAAACTTTTCTTTAAATCCCGAACTTCTATCAGAGGTTTCTGATTATAATCGTCAGTGATCACTGCTACGAAGCCTCCTCTCTAAGTTCTTGACAAGCTTGTCAAAAATCATAACCAGTACAAGATAAATGATAGCGACTGCCATCAAAGGCATAAAAGCATTATAAGTACGGCTTCTGATGATATCCGCTCCCTTTGTCAAATCCTGCAGTGCAATATAGCCAGCCACAGAAGTCTCCTTTAGTAAAACAATGAACTCATTCCCCAGTGCGGGCAGTATATTTTTAAATGCCTGCGGCAGGATAAAGTAGATCATCGTCTGTACATAGCTGAAACCAAGGCTTCTTCCAGCTTCAAACTGGCCGTTATCAATTGACATGATTCCGCTTCGTATGATTTCTGCAACGTATGCACCAGAATTGATTCCGAATGCAATGACTGCAACAAATACTTTATTCACATCCACTGTTGCAAATATGACAAAGTATGTAATCAGAAGCTGCAGAACAACTGGTGTTCCTCTGATAACAGTTAGATAAATATTACAAATGATATTAAATATCAAGCCTTTTCCTGTTTTATCATAGGTTGAACGAACCATGGCTACAATGAAACCAAGGATAATACCAATCATAACAGAAAAAAATGTAATAATCAGAGTCACACCCAAACCATTCAGTAAATATTCATATCTGTGATCCTGTATGAAATTTTGATAAAAGTTGTCTGCAAAGCTTCCCATAATTTTTCCTATTCTGCTGTAATATATTGATCTTTGATTTCCTGCAGTTTGCCTGAGGTCTCAAGCTTGGCAAGTGCCTCATTGATCTTTGTCAGCAGCTCTTCATTATCCTTTGAAATCGCAATTGCATAGTCCTCAACAGTAAATTCTTCATCTACGATAGAGAGTCCTTCATTCTGTGATACAAAGACCTTGGCTGGTTCTCTGTCAATGATAACCGCATCTATTTTGTCCTGTAATAAAGCCTGAACAGCCTCAAATCCCTTGTTGTACCGCTCGATTGTTGCATCAGCGATGTCTCCGGCATAAATATCGCCTGTGGTTCCAAGCTGAACACCGATCTTCTTGCCTGTCAGATCATCTGGTGTTGTTACAGAGCTGCCATCCTTAACGATGATTACCTGTGCTGCCTGCGTATACGGCGTTGAAAAGTTAACATTCTTCAAACGATCCTCATTGACTGTCATACCGGCAACACCTATATCTGCTTTGCCTGACTGTACTGCTGCGATGATTGAATCAAACGCCATATCCTCAATCTTAAGCTCCATACCGAGCTCTGCTGCAACTGCTGCTGCCATCTCTGCATCAATCCCGACTACCTGATCACCTTCATAGTATTCATACGGTGGAAACTCTGCATTTGTTGCCATCACCAATGTCTTGTCGTTACTGCCTTTGTTGCCGCATGCCACAAGACCCATTGCACATGCTGTCATCATCACTACTGCTAAAAACTTTTTCATAACTCTTTCCTCCTAGAATAAAATTTATAATTGAGAAATATCTATTAAAATGATATTTTTCTTCACTTTAGCTTCCAGATTTAACTTCTCATCAAATCCGTCAACAGAAAACAAATAAATATAATCCACATTTAATTTTGCTTTTTCTACGCAGAATAGCAGCCATTCATAATCATTATAGGCCATCAGGCTTCTTTCCCAGCTGCACATGCCCACCAGCGTATGACCTTCTTCATCCTGTGCCACGATATCAATCGTACCTACTTTACCTACCCATGAACCACTTTTGTCATATTTAAAATGCAGCTTTCCCATCTGATTCATCAGATCCAAATACTCAGAGCATACCTTGGTAAAGTATGTCGCCGTATATGCACGGAAAGAAGGCGCAATATATTGATTATAGAACTGCTCTTCGCTGATCATTCCCTGTCTGGATACATGAGGAAAGATATATTTGAACCAAAAATGTACATAGTGGTTACTGATTTTATAAATACCCTTTTGTGTATTATCTTTACCTGCTGTGTCATAAGAGAATACTTTTTCGACAATTTCCAATTCCATCAGATTTTTGAGGTATACACTGATTTTAGCACGATTATAACCTGTATGGTTATGAAGATCATTTAATTTAGACTTTCCCGAAGCTATGGTTGCCAGTATGGTATGGTAAACCGATGTTTCCCGTAATTCCTCTGCCACATAGCGACTGCCTTCCTCGCTCAAAAAAAATCCAGGTCTGATGATATTCTGTTGTATATTTTTCTGGATATCAAGTTTTTCATTCCAATATCTCCATAGTCCTGGCACCCCGCCAAGAATCGCATATGTCTCCACGCATTGTTCCATGGAATACTTTGGAAATCTTCTGACAACATCCAAAAATTTAAGCTCACTGATCTTCAGTAAGCCGGTAATCTCATATGCATTTTCGCCCATTCTAGAAACCATGGAATTCTCAACCCATCCGATGGCAGATGAACACATGATGATCATGACAGGTTGGTTATTCCATTTATCATGAATCAGTCTGACGACCTCATCCATAAAGAGATCACTATTCTTGACTAAGTATTGGAATTCATCAATCACAATGACACGTTTTTGTGCCTTTACTTCTATGATTGTTTGAAAAATAGCGTCAAATCTGCGTTCAACAGGAGACCGGTGGTTTCTTTCCTCTGACAACTCACTGCTCCACTGACAGATCTGTTCATACTCGGAACACTGCTTTGCAAGATAATACGAAAAAGACTTATCTAAACAAAACTCTTTGATGAGTTCTGTCTTGCCAATATTTTTACGTCCATAAAGGATCACTAGCTGGCTTCCATCTCTTTCGTAATTACTTTTTAAATATTTTAGTTCGGCAGTTCTTCCGAGTAACATATTTTCACCTATTATTCCACTATTTCTGTGAGATATATCCTTTTACTTTCAGCAGTTCCGCACACAATACGGCTCCCCCTGCAGCTCCACGTACCGTGTTGTGGGAAAGTCCTACAAATTTATAATCGAACAGTCCAACATTGTCTTCTCTGAGACGACCGATGCTAATTCCCATTCCGTTCTCGTAATCGACATCCAAAACGACCTGCGGACGATTATCCTCTTCCAGATATCTGATGAACTGCTTAGGTGCACTAGGCAGATTTAGTTCCTGCGGGAGACCCTTAAAATTCACCATCCTCTCGATCAATTGCTCCTTGGTCGGTTTCTTTGCAAAATTAATAAATACAGCGGCTGTATGTCCGTTCATTACAGGTACTCTGATACATTGTGTCGTAATCTTTGGCAAAGTGGCTTTTACAATGACACCATTTTCGATTTCCCCAAGGATGCGAAGTGGCTCCTGCTCACTCTTTTCTTCCTCCCCACCGATATAGGGAATCACATTCTCAACCATCTCTGGCCAGTCTTTGAATGTCTTGCCTGCACCTGAGATTGCCTGATATGTAGTTGCTACGACCTCGGTGGGTTCAAACTCCTTCCATGCAAAAAGCAATGGGGCATAGCTCTGAATAGAGCAGTTCGGTTTCACTGCAATAAAACCTCTCTTAGTTCCCAGTCTCTTCTTCTGAAATTCGATTACATCCATGTGCTCAGGATTCAGTTCCGGCACGACCATAGGGACATCTGGAGTCCATCTGTGGGCACTGTTATTTGACACAACAGGAACCTCTGCCTTTGCATATTCCTCTTCAATTGCACGAATTTCATCCTTTGTCATATCAACTGCGCTGAATACAAAGTCAACCTGAGCTGCAATTTCCTTGACATCATTTACATTTTTAACGATTATCTTTTTCACCGCTTCTGGCATAGGAGTTGTCATCTTCCATCTGCCGCCTACAGCTTCCTCATAACTCTTTCCGGCACTCCGTGGGCTCGCTGCCACCAAAGTCACCTCAAACCACGGATGGTCTTCCAGTAGCGAAATGAATCGCTGTCCAACCATACCAGTTGCTCCTAAAATACCTGCTCTTAACTTTTCACTCATCTTTTTTTCTCTCCTCTTGATCTTCATCCTGCCAGTTATGTGCAAGATAATATTTACACTCTTCTATCACTGATAACATAGCTTCTCTGCTAGGTGCGCCTATCGTCAATCGCTTATTAACACAGGTATCCAGGCTGATGGCATGATAAATATCCTCCTCAAATACAGGATTGATGGCTTGATACTCTTCCAATGTCATATCATCCAATGACTTCTGATGATCTATACAATATAATACGAGCCTTCCAACGATACCATGTGCATCACGGAACGGTACGCCCTTACCAACTAGGTAATCTGCGGCATCTGTGGCATTGGTAAATCCGCCTTTTGCACTCTGTTCCATACGTGCCTGATTGAACTTCATCGTATCCATCATACCCGTAAACAAAGCCAGACACCCCTTGACTGTATCAATCGCATCAAATGTCAGCTCTTTATCCTCCTGCATATCTTTATTATAGGCAAGCGGCAGTCCTTTCATCATCGTCAGGATACTCATCAGGGCTCCATAGACACGTCCTGTCTTTCCTCTGACCAGTTCTGCAATATCAGGATTCTTTTTCTGCGGCATGATACTGCTTCCAGTACTATATGCATCATCAATCTCTACAAATTGATACTCGTTCGTATTCCAGATGATGACTTCCTCGGAAAAGCGGCTCAAGTGCATCATAATTGTAGACAAAGCAGATAAAAACTCTATCACATAATCCCTGTCAGCTACGGAATCAATGCTGTTCAGCGTCGGTCCGTCAAATCCCATCAGATTTGCTGTGAAGGCTCTGTCCAGCGGATATGTTGTCCCTGCCAGTGCTCCTGCACCCAACGGACAATAGTTCATCCTGTCATAAATATCCCTCAGTCTCAAACGATCTCTCTTGAACATTTCGAAATAAGCACCCATATGATGTGCCAGTGTAATCGGCTGCGCCTTTTGTAAATGTGTGAATCCAGGCATATACGTATCGATGTGCTGTTCCATAATCTTTAAGATTACTTTCAGCAAATCATTGACCAGCCCATCCACATATAGTACTTCCAAACGCGTATACAGTCTCATGTCCAAAGCGACCTGATCATTACGGCTTCTACCAGTATGCAGCTTCTTGCCTGCGTCTCCGATTCTTTCTGTCAGATTTGCCTCCACGAAACTATGTATATCCTCATATTCCTCAGTAATCTGCAATGTTCCGTTCTCGATGTCCTCTTGGATCCCAGTCAGCCCCTCTATGATCTGATCCTGCTCATCCTTCGTCAGAATTCCCTGTTTATGCAGCATGATCACATGAGCAATGCTTCCTTCTATATCCTGTCTGTAAAACTTCTGGTCAAACGTAATAGAGGCATTGAACTGATATACCAACTGATCCGTTTCTTTTGTAAATCTTCCGCCCCATAACTGTGCCATGATATGACCTCCGCATATTGATCTCTGGTAAGTTAAAACTAAATTTGATTTTAACACATACTCCCATGGATTTCAATCATAAATAGAGGGCAATTCGCTTATTTTTCTGCGTATTTTGCCCTCTTTTTTATCACAATCAGTCAGTGATTTATGCTTGTGCATACTCCTGCATATATTTTTCTTCAAAATCCAAAACTGGAATCGGTTTGTTGAATAGATACCCTTGGGCCTGTGCGCATCCCATCTTTTTTAATACATTCAGTTGCTCCTCTGTTTCCACTCCCTCTGCAATGCTCTCTATTTTCAGTTCATTGCAAAGCTCCAGCACCTTCCTGATAATGACCCTGCTCTTATCAGCCGTCACGATATTATTAATAATGCTTTTATCAAGCTTCAATACATCAAACTGCAGGGAATTCAAGATAGACAGATTTGAAAAACTTGCCCCAAAATCATCCAAAGACAGTCGATATCCTTTTTTCACTATTTTACAGCCAATTGACTCTATTGTCGCACGCTCCATATTACCCAGTGTCTCTGTGATTTCTATTTCAATCAAATCATGTGGAACATTATATTTCTCATGTACCCTCTCCATGCTGTTGATAATATCTGGCTCCAGCATGGTCGCTCTGGAAAAATTCAGAGATATCGGGAACACTCTCTTTCTTTCATCTAACCACTTATTCAATATTTTTAATACTTCCTCGAATATAAAGATATCTATGTATCGAATCAGATTTTCCCGTTCCAGCAGCGGAACAAACTTGTTCGGAGGAATCACTCCATGCTGCGGATGAATCCTGCGCACCAATGCCTCCGCACCATTGATTCGCTTTGTTGCAATATCAGCCTTAGGCTGCAGATACATCACAAACTCCCCATTTAGGATTGTCTGTTTTAGTTCCTGCTGCAGCTTATTGTGGAAGAACTTACTTGTTTTTTTCTCCTGCTGATAATATTCCTGTTTTGCAATCTGCATTAGCTCCTCTGCATGTCCGACCATCTTTTCAATATCAATATCATTGCTTGACCAACAGTGCCCCATTGACAAAGATATTGCTTCATTTTTTGCAACAACTTTCTTAAATTCTATAACTGTTTCTTCAAATGCCTCCTGTGCATAATCACCACACAATACAAGAAACAAGCCTCCGCTCATGCGATACAATTTACTATCACCGAAAAATCTGCGCAACGTGTCTGCCACATACCGTACGCTATTATCCCCAACCTTTGATCCAAAATGTATATTGATGTCCCTTAAACCGTTGATATCGATACTGATGACACCGAAGGAAGAAAAGGTCTCTTGCTTCACGGCATTGACGTATTTCTGATAGCTATTTCTATTTTCCAGTTCCGTCAGCATATCATAGTGTTTCACAAAGTCCTGTTCCGACATCAGACGTCTTTTAACAATCTCATTTGGAATAAAATATGCCATTGCATTCAAAAAAATCACTTCGC
>CAZACC010000085.1:0-8914 GCA_964483545.1 uncultured Lachnospiraceae bacterium | reverse complement strand
AATGTTCAATCAAATTATTTATATAAAATGGAGGGCCAAACAAAATGAGTAACACTTCTCAAGCGAGTCAAAGAATTCAAGCTTTACTCGATGAAAACAGTTTTGTTGAAATCGGCGGTCTTGTTACGGCAAGAGCAACAGATTTTAACATGAAACCACAAGACACTCCGGCCGACGGTGTAATTACCGGTTATGGATTGATTGACGGCAATCTGGTATATGTATACAGTCAGGATGCTTCTGTCATGAACGGTTCGGTAGGTGAAATGCATGCAAAGAAAATTACAAACCTGTATGACTTTGCATTAAAGATGGGCGCACCAGTAATCGGACTCCTGGATTCAGCAGGACTCAGACTGCAGGAAGCAACAGATGCACTGAATGCTTTTGGTACAATTTATCAGAAACAGGCACTTGCATCCGGCGTGGTTCCTCAAATCACAGCTGTATTCGGTAATTGCGGCGGCGGAATTGCATTGTTTGCAGGTATGACAGACTTTACATTTATGGAATCCAGCAAGGCAAGAATGTTCGTAAATGCTCCGAATGCAATTGATGGCAATGAAATCGGAAAATGTGATACATCAGCTGCAGCATACAGAAGTGAAGAGTGCGGAGACGTAGACATTGTGGCAGATGAGGCTTCTGTTCTCGGACAAATCAGACAGCTCGTAACGATTCTGCCTGCTAATAACGAAGAGAACGGTTCTTTCGATGAGTGTACGGATGATCCGAACAGAACTTCAACAGATCTTGTAAACTGTGTAGGTGATACATCCATTGCTTTATCACAAATCGCTGATAATAATCTGTTTTTTGAGGTGAAGGGCGGTTATGCTAAGGACATGGTAACTGGCTTCATCAAATTAAACGGCACGACTGTTGGTGCAGTTGCCAACCGTACTGAGGTTTATGATACAGAGGGCAATAAGGAAAAGACATTTGATGCAGTACTTTCAGCAAGAGGTTGTGAGAAGGCTGCAGAATTCATCGCTTTCTGCGATGCATTTGATATTCCTGTATTGTCATTCACAAATACCAAGGGCTTTAAGGCAACTATGTGCTGTGAAAAGAAGCTGTCCAAGGCAGCTGCAAGGCTTACATATGCGTTTGCAAATGCAACTGTACCAAAGGTAAATGTAATCATCGGACAGGCATTTGGCAGTGCTTATGTAGCTATGAATTCCAAGTCTCTCGGAGCAGACATGACATTTGCATGGTCAACGGCTGCTATCGGTATGATGGAGGCAAAACTGGCTGCAAAGATCATGTATGATGGACAAGGTGCAGACGTGATTGATGAGCAGGCTAAGAAATATGCGGATCTTCAGATGAGTGCAGTTTCAGCTGCTAAGAGAGGATACGTTGATACAATTATTGAAGCGCAGGATACTAGAAAGTATGTCATCGGTGCTTTTGAAATGTTATTCACAAAGAGAGAAGATCGTCCAAGTAAAAAACACGGAACAGTTTAAGAAAGGTGATACTTAATATGAAGAAATTAAGATTAGTATTATGTCTGGTTGTCTCTCTTTTCTGTATGACGGCATGTGGAACAAGTGAACCTGAGGTTTTGTCTCCTGAGCTACAGCAGGCCGCAGTTGGTATATCCGAATACATGGTACAGGGCATTTTTGCAAATATGACATCTGCGGATGCGGCAAAGCATGCAGAAGTTGGGGCAGAAAAAGTAGCCGTTTCTTACGAGACAAGTTATAATCTTTACGTTGATGGCAACGGTATGATCGAAGCTGCTACCTCTTGGGTATCAGCAAAAGAAGAACTGGGTGATTTGGTCAGTATTGACGGTTCAGAGATTGTAAGCTATGACGGCAAGGAAATCGTAACCGATGTAAAGATTACAGGAACTAAGAGAACAGCAGTTATAGAATTTATATTGAAAGACAATCCATATCTGACAATGGAATCAGCAGCTACCAATGTAGATTATACCTTCGGCGAGAAGATGGAAAAAGCCGCCCTTAATACATTACTTGGTATGGGTACCGTATTTGTAGTACTGATTCTGATTTCACTGATTATCAGCGCTATGGCTCTGATTCCAAAGTGGCAGGCAGCAAGTGCTGCTAAGAAAAAGAAGAAGGTCGTTGTGGCGGTCGATCATACAGTTGCACAGATTATTGAAAAAGAAGAGTTATCTGATGATCTGGAGCTTGTAGCTGTTATAACAGCAGCGATTGCGGCAGGAACTGGAGCTTCTACGGATGGATTTGTAGTCAGAAGCATAAAGAGAGTAAAAACGAATCAATGGCAGAAAGCCTAACCAATAGGAGGAATATGAAATGAAAAATTATACCATTACCGTTAACGGAAACGTATATGATGTAACCGTAGAAGAGGGCGCAGCAGGCTCAGCACCTGTAGCAGCACCCGTAGCAGCACCTGTAAAGGCAGCTCCCGTAGCAGCACCTAAGGCAGCACCAGCAGCTCCTGCAGCAAGTGCAGGCGCAGGATCAGTGAAAGTTGAAGCAGGCGCAGCAGGTAAAATATTTAAGGTAGAAGCAAGTGTAGGGCAGGCAGTGAAGCCAGGAGACACGATCGTTGTTTTAGAGGCAATGAAGATGGAAATCCCTGTTGTTGCACCACAGGAAGGAACTGTAGCAAGCATTGACTGTGTAGTGGGCGATGCTGTTGAAGCAGGCGCACTTCTAGCTACACTGAAATAAGGGTGTTTCGTTTGAGAGAAAATAACATGGAGGTCACAAAATGTCATATGTAACAACTACATTGGAAAATCTGATACAGCAGACGGCATTCTTCGGCTTAAGCTGGGGTAACTACATTATGATTGCCGTTGCTTGTCTATTCCTGTATTTAGCCATAAAAAAAGATTACGAACCATTGTTATTATTGCCGATTGCTTTTGGTATGCTATTAGTTAACATCTATCCAGACATCATGCTGACAGTAGAAGATTCCACAAATGGTACAGGTGGTCTGCTGCACTATTTTTATCTGCTAGATGAATGGGCAATCCTGCCGTCCTTAATCTTTATGGGCGTAGGAGCGATGACAGACTTTGGTCCGCTGATTGCTAATCCTAAAAGCTTTTTGCTTGGAGCGGCAGCACAGTTCGGTATTTTCGTAGCATATTTTGGAGCCATTGCTATGGGCTTTAATGATAAGGCTGCGGCAGCAATTTCAATCATTGGTGGTGCAGATGGTCCCACATCCATTTTCCTTGCAGGAAAGCTTGGACAGACAGCTCTTCTCGGACCGATTGCAGTAGCGGCATACTCTTATATGTCACTTGTGCCAATTATTCAGCCGCCTATTATGAAATTATTTACGACTGAAAAAGAGAGAAAAATCAAAATGGAGCAGCTTCGTCCGATTTCTAAACTGGAGAGAATCCTGTTTCCAATTATCGTTACCATCGTAGTATGTATGATTCTCCCGACGACAGCTCCCCTAATTGGTATGCTGATGTTAGGAAATTTGTTCAGAGAGTCTGGTGTTGTAAGACAGTTGACAGAAACAGCATCCAACGCTTTGATGTACATCGTGGTTATTCTACTTGGTACTTCTGTAGGAGCAACTACTAGTGCAAAGGCATTTTTAAATGTATCCACACTAAAGATTGTTGTGCTTGGACTGATTGCTTTTGCATTTGGTACCTTTGCAGGCGTTATGTTTGGTAAACTGCTGTGTGTTCTCACTAAGGGCAAAGTGAATCCACTGATTGGTTCAGCTGGTGTGTCCGCAGTGCCGATGGCAGCCAGAGTATCACAAAAGGTCGGAGCAGAGGCAGATCCCACCAACTTCCTACTGATGCATGCAATGGGACCTAACGTAGCAGGAGTTATCGGAACAGCCGTAGCCGCCGGAACATTCATGGCGATATTCGGTGTTAAATGAGACATGCGAAAACAGACTGGATGACAATGCAGATTTATCTGCAATTGTCGGGCAGGCTGGTTTCATAGGGCGAAGCCCGCGATGAAGCAGATCGAAGATCTGCGAATTGCGCATGTCGGGGTCGAAAACAGACACAGACAGCAAGGGCAGATCGAAGATCTGCGAATTGCGCATGTCGGGGTCGAAAACAGACACAGACAGCAAGGGCAGATCGAAGATCTGCGAATTGCGCATGTCGGAGTAAATTCATAAAATAAGGAGGAAAAGAAATGTCAGATATAGTTAAAAAGCCGGTTAAAATTACCGAAACAATATTACGTGATGCTCATCAGTCTCTGATTGCCACACGTATGCCGACCGAAGAAATGCTTCCGATTCTTGAGAAACTGGACAGGGTTGGATATCAATCACTGGAGTGCTGGGGAGGAGCTACCTTCGACGCATCCCTTCGTTTCCTGAAGGAAGATCCATGGGATCGACTCCGTAAGATTAGAGCAGAGGTCAAGAATACAAAATTACAGATGCTGTTTCGTGGTCAGAATATTCTAGGGTATCGTCCTTATGCGGATGATGTTGTTGAGTATTTTGTTCAGAAATCAATTGCAAACGGTATCGATATTATCCGTATCTTTGATTGCTTTAATGATCTTAGAAATTTGCAGGCTGCAGTAGATGCAACCAATAAAGAAAAGAAACAGTCAGGAAAAGGTCACGCACAGATTGCCCTTTCCTATACATTAGGTGATGCCTATACAATGGATTACTGGATGGATATAGCTAAGAAGGTTGAAGATATGGGTGCTGATTCTATCTGTATCAAGGATATGGCAGGATTGTTGGTTCCTTATAAGGCAGAAGAACTGATCAAAGCTATGAAGGGTGCTACAAAGCTTCCAATCCAGCTGCATACACACTACACATCAGGTGTTGCAGGCATGACATACCTAAAGGCAGTAGAGGCAGGTGTAGATGTTATCGACTGCGCTATGTCACCGCTTGCCATGGGTACTTCACAGCCAGCTACAGAGGTTATGGTTGAAACCTTCAAGGGGACTCCTTATGATACAGGATACGATCAGAATCTTCTTGCAGAAATTGCTGATTACTTTAGACCTTTCAGAGATGAGTGCTTGGCAAATGGCTTGCTTGATCCGAAGGTTATGGGTGTTGATATCAAGACTCTGTTATATCAGGTACCAGGCGGTATGCTATCCAATATGGTATCACAGCTGAGAGAACAGAATGCAGAGGATAAGTACTATGAAGTACTTCAGGAGATCCCTAGAGTTCGTAAAGATCTCGGTGAACCACCTCTTGTAACACCTTCATCACAGATCGTTGGTACACAGGCTGTATTCAACGTATTGATGGGCGAGAGATATAAGATGGCTACAGATCAGACTAAGGCAGTTCTGAAAGGCGAATATGGCCAGACAGTGAAGCCGATGAGTCAGGAAGTGATTGATAAGGTAATTCCAGGTGAAGAGAGAATCACATGCCGTCCTGCAGATTTGATTCCGAACGAATTAGACAAGTTAGAGTCAGAGATGAAGGAATGGAAGCAGCAAGATGAGGATGTTCTTTCCTATGCTTTATTCCCACAGGTAGCTGTAGATTTCTTCAAATATCGTCAGGCACAGCAGGAAAAGGTTGATATGACCAAGGCCGACACTGCAAACGGAGCATATCCGGTATAGGGAATTATGAAGTTCTTGCATCATAAAATAACGTATGTTATAATGAACAGGTGGTATCTGAACACAGATACCGCCTGTTGTTCATTTGAAACAAGAGTGTCTATGAATGCAGAGAGGAGATTGTCAGAATGGCAAGAAAAGAAACAATTACCAGAAAAATGATTGTAGATGGTGCTTTTGAACTCCTACGCGAACAGGGAGCTTATTATGTAACAGCAAGAAAACTGGCAGCACAGATTGGATGTTCTACACAGCCGATTTTCAGGATATTCAATGGGATGGAAGCGCTGGATCGGGAATTGTTCATAAAAGCACGAGAACACTTCGAAGATAGCTATACCGACGTTGAGAAAATATATGATATTCCGTTTGTGGATCTGGGTCTAGCATATATCAATTATGCCAAAAAAGAGACAAACCTATTCAAACTATTGTTTTTATCAAAGCTGGAGGAAGACCAGACGATGTATGATTTATTGAATGGAGGCAGCAAGGGCTTTGTAATTCATGAAATCAAACGGATTCCGAATTTGGATCCGAACAGTGTCGGCACAATCTTTATGAAGATATTTACGTTTATACATGGAATGGCATGTATGGCAACAAGCGGCGAATTTGATCTGACCGAGGATGAGGTCGTTGAAATGCTGCAGGATGCATACCATGCATTTACAGAGCAGGCTTAATATATGAGTCATATAATTGTAATCGGCGGCGGTGCGTCGGGGATGATGGCTGCCATAGCTGCCGCAGACAAAGGTCACCATGTCACCTTGCTTGAAAAAAATGAAAAGCTAGGAAAAAAATTGTTTATAACAGGAAAAGGGCGATGCAATCTGACGAATGCCTGTGATACAGAAATTTTCTTCGATCATATTATGTCAGGAAGAAAATTTATGTACAGCGCTTTTTATGGATTTTCCAATGAGGAAACGATAGGTTGGTTTGAAGCACATGGTCTGAGGACCAAGACAGAACGAGGAGAACGTGTATTCCCAACAAGTGATCATTCCTCTGACGTGATTAAGGCTTTGGAAACAACCATGCGAAGGAGTAATCCTACAGTTGAGGTCAGACTTCATACTGCCGTAGAGAAGCTCCTGCTGGAGCAGGGAAAGGTGACAGGCGTTTTACTGAAAGATGGAACAAGTCTGGAGGCAGAAGCTGTCATCGTAGCAACTGGAGGATGTTCTTATCCAGCGTGCGGTTCTACGGGCGATGGATACAGATTCGCCGCATCGGTCGGGCACAAAGTAACAGATAGACAGCCTGTACTCGTTCCGCTGGTAATTGAGGAAAAATGGATACAGGAATTGCAGGGATTATCTTTAAAAAATGTAGAAGTATGCCTAAACAAGAATCACAAAAAATTGTACAAAGGCTTTGGTGAAATGCTATTTACTCATTATGGTGTCAGTGGACCTTTGATATTGAGTGCAAGCAGTCATATTGCTCAGGAAATGTATGATGACGGGGTGAAATTATCAATTGATTTGAAACCAGCACTCAGTGAGAAACAGCTCGATGAAAGAGTGCAGCGTGATTTTATGGAAAATCAGAATAGACAATTCAAGAATGCTCTGAACAAGCTGCTTCCCGCCAAGCTGATACCAGTAGTGATTCGAGTGTCCTGTATCGATGAGGACAGGCAGATTAACGGGATCACACATGAAGAAAGAGGTCGGTTAGTTCATATCTTGAAGCATCTAGAGATGACTGTGACGGGAACTCGAGGCTTTGAAGAGGCAATCATTACTAGAGGAGGCGTCTCTCTGAAGGAAATTAATCCAGCAACTATGGAATCAAAAATAGTAAATGGGTTGTATTTTATCGGGGAGGTACTCGATATTGATGCTCTGACTGGAGGATTTAACCTGCAGATTGCATGGTCTACAGCATTTGCAGCAGGAAATAGTATTATGTAGTGATTGGAGGATGATTATGGAGATAAGACTTGCTCGGTCGGCTGGCTTTTGTTTTGGCGTAAAACGTGCAATGGATAAGGTATATGAACAAATAGAGAAGGGCGGCAGTCTGTATACACTTGGCCCAATCATACACAACGAAACTGTGGTGGCAGATTTGGAGAGCAAAGGAGTCAAAGTACTTCAATCACTGGAGGAATTGAAGCATGTTCAAGAAGGAAGCATTGTCATACGTTCACACGGAGTTCCCAAGGAGGTATACAGGCTGATTGAAGAACAAGGCTTGAACTGTATTGATGTTACGTGTCCTTTTGTGAAAAAAATACATAGGATAGCAGAGGAAGAAAGTGGAAAAGGCTATCAGATTGTAATCATAGGAAATGATCAGCATCCTGAAGTGGAGGGAATAAAAGGCTGGTGCTCTGTGCCTGCAGTTGTGATTGGGACGGCAGAAGAGGCAAGAAATTTCAAAATGACCGAAAATAGAAAGATTTGCATTGTATCACAAACGACATTTAACTACAATAAATTTCAAGAATTAGTTGAAATTTTTCTTGAAAAAGGTTATGATATAAATGTTGTGAACACAATTTGCAATGCTACGGAAGAAAGGCAGAAAGAAGCTGCCGAGATTGCAAGTATCGCAGATACAATGATCGTGATCGGGGGGACACATAGCTCCAACACACAGAAGTTGTATGAAATCTGCAAGGAAAGATGTGCAGATACACATTTTATACAGACACTTGATGACTTGAATTTAGGAAGAGGAGTTGCTAAATCCATTCGTTGTGTAGGTATTACTGCGGGGGCGTCAACGCCAAATAATATTATTGAGGAGGTTCAAAATTATGTCAGAATTAACTTTTGAACAGATGCTGGAATCATCATTGAAAACAATACACACGGGAGAGGTAGTTGAAGGCACTGTCATAGATGTCAAGCCAGATGAAATCATTTTGAACATCGGTTATAAATCTGACGGTATTGTATCGAGAAGCGAATATTCCAATACACCGGTAGACCTCACAACCTGTGTCAAAGTCGGTGATACGATGGAGACAAAGGTCCTGAAAGTAAACGATGGTGAGGGACAGGTGTTATTAACATATAAACGCCTTGCAGCTGACAAGGGTAACAAGAGAATCGAAGAAGCTTATGAAAACAAAGAGGTACTGAAAGCGACCGTTACACAGGTACTGGATGGCGGATTAAGCGTCATTGTAGACGAGGCAAGAGTATTTATCCCGGCAAGTCTGGTTTCAGACAGCTATGAGAAGGATCTGACCAAATATGCCGGACAGGAAATAGAGTTTGTAATCAGCGAGTTCAATCCTAAGAGACGCAGAGTGATCGGTGACAGAAGACAGCTGATGATGGCAAAACGTGCAGAGCTTCAGAAAGAACTGTTTG
>CAZACC010000084.1:0-8978 GCA_964483545.1 uncultured Lachnospiraceae bacterium | reverse complement strand
AGAATCAATCAAATAATTAAAGATTTGAGGGAAAAACTATGAGAATCGTAGCATTAACAAATGAAACAAAACAGGATATATTGAAAAATTTATTAAAAAGGAGTCCCGGACAGTATCCTGAGTATGAAGCCACCGTACAGGAGATCATCGATCATGTCAAAAAAGAGGGAGATCAAGCACTGATTACATATAGCAAGAAGTTCGACGGCTGTGAACTGACAGCAGACAGTATGCGTGTGACAGAGCAGGAAATAGAAGAAGCATATGCTGCGTATGACCCAGAACTGATTGCAGTTATGAAACGAGCACATGACAATATCGAGGAATATCACAAAAAGCAGATTCGTTACAGCTGGATTGACACAAGGGCTGATGGAACGATACTAGGACAGAAGATCACGCCATTAGAGAAGGTAGGTGTCTATGTACCAGGTGGAAAGGCAGCCTATCCATCCTCTACGATGATGTGCGTCATTCCAGCCAAAGTAGCAGGAGTGGACAGAATCATCATGATGACACCTCCGGGCAAGACTGGCATTGTCAATCCTGGTATTCTCGTAGCGGCAAAAATCTGCGGAGTTACAGAAATCTATAAAGTAGGTGGGGCACAAGCAATTGCTGCACTTGCATACGGAACAGAAACGATTCCGAACGTATACAAAATTGTAGGACCAGGGAATATATTTGTTGCACTTGCTAAAAAAGCAGTATATGGGAATGTCAGTATCGATTCTATTGCAGGTCCAAGTGAAATACTGGTTCTGGCAGATGATACAGCAAATCCCAGATATGTGGCAGCTGATTTGCTGTCACAGGCAGAGCATGATGAGCTGGCATCAGCTATCTTAATTACCACTTCTCGTAAATTGGCAGAAAAGGTCTCTGATGAAATCGATGCATTGATGAAGCAGCTGTCAAGAGCTGAAATCATTCAAAAATCGTTGGATCAGTATGGATATATCCTGCTGGCCGAAAGCATGGAAGAAGCAATAGAGGTTGCAAACGATATTGCATCAGAGCATCTGGAGATTATGACGGAATCGCCATATGAGGTCATGACAAAGATACGGAATGCGGGTGCAATCTTTATCGGTGAGAACTCTTCTGAACCTCTGGGCGACTATTATGCAGGTCCGAATCATGTCCTGCCAACTAATGGAACAGCAAAATTCTTTTCACCGCTTGGCGTAGATGAATATATCAAGAAATCGAGTATTATATCCTATTCCAAAAATGCATTGCATGAAGCACATACGGATATCGAAAAATTTGCTGTATCAGAAGGCTTGACGGCTCATGCAAATTCAATTAAAGTTAGATTTGAAGGGGAGTGAAAACATGCATAGAACAGCAGAAATTGTACGCAACACAAAAGAAACACAAATCAAGATGAAACTCAACATCGATGGTGTCGGAGAAAGCGAAATCAATACAGGTATTGGTTTTTTTGATCATATGCTGGAGGGCTTTTCAAAACATGGTTTTTTTGATTTGAATCTCCATGTGAATGGAGATCTGGCTGTAGACGGACATCATACAGTTGAAGACACAGGAATCGTACTTGGTCAGGCAATCAAAGAGGCCATAGGAGATAAAAAGGGAATCAAACGCTACGGAAGCTTTATATTACCGATGGATGATACACTGGTTCTATGCGCACTGGATCTATCAGGAAGACCATATCTGGTCTATGACGGAGAAATTACATCCGAAAAAGTAGGATGTATGGATACTGAGCTTATAAGAGAATTCTTTTACGCAATTTCTTATTCGGCAGGTATGAATCTTCATATCAAGGTATTATCAGGAGCTAATGCGCATCATATGATTGAGGCCATGTTTAAAGCCTTTGCAAAGGCGCTGGATGAAGCTACTGCGATTGATACGAGGATCAAGGATGTATTATCCACAAAAGGAACACTTGCATAAGGAGAAGCAGATGAGTGATAAGAAGATTGTTGCATGCATATATTTAATGAATGGAAAAGCCATCAAGGGGTTTGATGATCATCAGACTGTAGCTGAGGATGCTGTTGAACTGGCCGTCAGATACAGCAATCTGGGAGCAGATGAACTTTTGATTTTTGATTTATCAAATACTGATGAAGAGCATGAAGCAGCACTTGGCATAATAAAGGAAATCGGTAGACATATTGATATTCCGATGATTGGAGCAGGAAATATCAAGCGTACAGAGGATGTTAAGAAACTGATTTATGCTGGTTGTCAAAAAGCTGCCATGAATATGGCAAAGCAGGCAAATATCGATCTGATTGAAGAAGTCAGCAAACGTTTTGGGAAAGATAAAATCGCTGTATGTGCCGATGCTGAGGAGCAGATTATCGATCATTTTGACCTGTTGGATCAGTACTGCTGTGGTGCTATTTTGTTGAATAGTGCTCCATGCAAAGGATATAAATCATTATCCGTGATTCCAGTATTGAATGATCCTACAATCGAAAAAATACCTAATATACTGCAAAACTCAGGGATTGCTGGCATCTCAGGAGACGTCATCAATTTCAATGTGGAACAGATCATGCAGATCAAAAGAATGTGTGCTGATCAAGGCATAGAGATGAATACATATGAATGTACCTGTCAGTGGTCAGATTTCAAGCTGAATACCGATGGACATATAACAGTTGTCGTACAGGATTATAAGACAGCGCAAGTACTGATGGTTGCTTATATGGATGAAGAAGCATATCAGAAAACGGTCGAAACTGGCAGGATGACTTATTACAGCAGAAGCAGAAATGAACTGTGGGTCAAAGGAGAAACCAGTGGTCATTTTCAGTATGTGAAGGAATTGACAGCAGACTGTGATATGGATACAATATTAGCAAAGGTATCACAAGTGGGGCCTGCATGTCATACGGGAAGTACCAGCTGTTTTTTTAATGAAATACTAAAGAAGGAATACAGTAATCAAAATCCTTTGAAGGTGTTCGAGGATGTCTATGCTGTGATTGCAGACAGAAAGATCAATCCGAAGGAAGGCTCCTATACAAATTATCTGTTTGACAAGGGTGTCGATAAAATATTAAAGAAAATCGGAGAAGAAGCTACAGAAATCGTGATTGCAGCTAAAAATCCAGATAAAGAAGAAATCAAGTATGAGATATCCGATTTTCTGTATCATGCCATGGTATTAATGGTCGAAAACGGAATTACATGGCAGGACATTACGAGGGAACTGGCCAATCGTTAACCATTTTACAAGGAGGGATGTATATGACAAGGGGAAACAGGACCATTCGTATATTGGGCGCATTATTGAGCATAACATTCTGTATGATGCTGTTTGCACCGACAGATGTTACAGCTGCACCAAGAAAACATACAGTTACTTTTATTTATGGTGATAGAATCAGTCAGCAAGAGGTGTCTGACGGAGGCCATGCCAAAATCCCGACCGACACATCTTTTATTGGCTTTACTTTTCTGGGCTGGTCTAACAGTGCAGTAAATGTTACGCAGGATCGTATTATATTAGGTTTGTATGCAAACAATACACCGTATGCACCATTGACAAATTCATTCAGTTCTGTGAAAAAGGTCAATGAAAATATATCAGCACCGTTCCTGCCACAGTGGTCTCTGGAGTCTCCTGATAAGGGCGTTCCTGGAGTCACGTGTATCGTTAGATGGTACAATAGCTGGGACTCAAAATTATGGAAGACTGATGTGGTTCCGTACGGGTCATCACTTCCAGATCCAGCAGATCCTGTTGTGAAAGGAATCCAGTTTATTGGGTGGGAAGGCAATTGGAGTAATATTACGGAAGACAGGGCAATCAGGGCATGGGGCACTGAAATTGAGGAAACAACAGCTACAGAGGTTTTTGCACCGGATGTAATGGTGACACCGGAACTTGACCCGAGTACAATAGTGACTCCGACAACAGAAGTTTTTCCGGAAATGTAATGAATGAGGATAGAAGAAGGGTATTAAAGAAATGAATCAACTTGCTTTACCGGAAGAAATACTGATGGAAATTGATAAACCGGCCAGATATATAGGCCATGAAGTAAATACAGTCATAAAAGATTCGGAAACTGTGGAGATCCGTTTTGCGATGTGCTTCCCTGATGTATATGAAATCGGGATGTCACATTTGGGAATTCAGATTTTATATGATATGTTCAATAAAAGAGATGATGTTTGGTGTGAACGTGTCTATTCACCATGGGTAGATTTGCATCAGATTTTGAAAGAAAAGAGTATCCCTTTATTTGCATTGGAAAGCCAGGAGCCGGTCAGGAACTTTGATTTTCTCGGTATTACCATACAGTATGAAATGTGTTATACAAATATATTGCAAATACTTGATCTAAGCCAGATTCCATTTGATGCCAAAAATAGAACTTGGGACGATCCAATCGTAATCGGCGGAGGACCCTGTACATATAATCCGGAACCTCTGGCAGATTTTTTTGATCTTTTTTATATTGGAGAGGGTGAAACGTCATATACTCCCTTGCTAGATACTTATAAGGAATGCCGTAAAAATGGTGTGTCCCGTGAAGAATTTCTGCTGCAGGCTGCTTCCATTCCAGGAATTTATGCACCTATGTTTTATGAACCTGTTTATCATGAGGACGGAACCATATCAGAAATGCGTATGCTTGCAGATGTCCCGAAGTCTATTAAAAAAGTGATTGTAAATGATGTGAGCAATACATTTTATCCTGAAAAGCCTATCGTACCTTATATTAAGGTGACACAGGACAGAGTTGTGTTGGAAATACAGCGTGGCTGTATCAGAGGGTGTAGATTCTGTCAGGCTGGTATGGTCTACAGACCAGTTCGCGAGCGTGATGTCGAAATGCTGAAAAAATATGCACATCATATGCTGAAAAATACTGGACATGAAGAAATATCTTTAAGTTCACTCAGTTCGAGTGATTATACAAAGCTGGGAGAATTGGTACATTATTTAATAGATGAATTCGGAGAGCAGGGTATCAATATTTCATTGCCATCACTCAGGATTGATGCATTTTTCCTGGATATTATGGAAAAGGTGCAGGACATTAGAAAGAGTTCATTAACATTTGCTCCGGAGGCTGGCTCGCAAAGACTTCGAAACGTGATTAACAAGGGACTGACGGAAGAAAGCATATTACATGGTGCCTCGCTTGCATTTCAAGGTGGATGGAATAAGGTAAAGCTGTATTTTATGCTTGGTCTGCCAACTGAAACAGAAGCGGATATGAGGGGCATCATGGAACTGTCTGATCAGATTGCAAGACTCTACTATGAGCTGATTCCAAAGGAACAGAGAAGCGGAAAGATACAGATTACAGCAAGCACCTCTTTTTTTATTCCGAAACCATTTACACCGCTGCAGTGGGCAACAATGTTTACAGCTGAAGAATATATGGATAAGGCAAGATTCGTAAATCTTGCCATGCGTGAACAACTGAATCAGAAAAGCATCAAGTATAACTGGCACGAGGCACATCTGAGTGTTCTAGAGGGAGTACTGGCACGGGGCGACAGAAAAGTGGGGAAGGTCATACGAAAAGCCTATGAAAAAGGATGTCTGTTTGATTCATGGTCGGATCATTTCAAGAATGATCAATGGCTGGATGCATTTGATGAAGAAGGAATTTCCGTTGATTTCTATACTAGAAGAGAAAGAACTCTGGATGAAGTATTTCCATGGGATTTTATTGATGTCGGTGTGACAAAGGATTTTTTGAAGCGCGAATGGAAACACGCGATGAATGCAGAAGTAACACCAAACTGTCGGGAATCATGCTCTGGGTGTGGGGCGAAACAGTTTGGAGGAGGTGTCTGCTATGAAAATTAGAATTAAATTTTCCAAACATGGACCTCTACGGTACATTGGCCATCTCGATGTGATGCGCTACTTTCAAAAGGCTATGAGAAGAGCAGATATAGATATCAAGTATACGGAGGGGATGAGTCCTCACCAGATTATGTCATTTGCACAGCCGCTCAGTGTAGGAAGTGAAAGTGATGGAGAATATCTGGATATCGAAGTCAACAGTACAGATTCATCAGAAATATCTATTATGAAACTGAACAGGGTGATGGCAGACGGAATCCAAGTACTGGAATATAAACAGTTGCCTAATAATTCCCAAAATGCAATGTCATGCATCACTGCAGCTGACTATGAGGTGGACATCAGAAGGAAATACAAACCTGATTTCGACCTACAGGCAGCCTTAACAAAATGTATGCAGAAAAGTGAAATCATAATCACCAAAAAGACGAAAAAAGGTGAAAAAGAGTTTGATATCAAGCCATATTTATATGATGTGCAGATAGAAAACGAGGGGCAACAGTATTCCTCTAAGGACAATCAGGATTGCTGTGCGAGTCTATTTATGAGACTGTCGGCTGGAAGTGAAAACAATATCAAGCCAAAGTATGTCATGGAGGCGCTGTATCGTGCCGAGGGGAGAGAGCTTCCTGCGTATGCTATTCATATTACAAGGAAAGAACTCTATATGAATCAAGAAAATCAGCTGATCCCACTTGGAAATGCCGGTGATGAGATATGTTAAAGCTGGTGATTACAAGATGGAAGCAAGGTATTCTGACAATGCTGACCGACCATGACAGGGAACTGGAATTCCTATATGAAACAACAGGAGAACCTGTGGTTGGTGACATCATCATTGCAAGAGTAAAGGATGTTGTCAAAAATATCAATGCAGCATTTGTTGAAATCGCACCGGGGGTAACCTGTTATTTACCTCTTGAGGATGCTTTGAAGCCTGTTTACATCAATTGTATCCATAAGAATCATAGACAGCTGGTTCAAGGCGATGAGATTTTGGTGCAGATTATTAAGAACAGGATCAAAACAAAAGATGCTGTTGTAACCACAAATCTTTCTTTTACGGGGAAATATGTAGTACTGACAACTGGAAATAAAAAGCTTGGTGTATCCATGAAGCTAGATGATGAACGCCGGCATCAATTGAAACAGGCAATGAAGGATGCTGTGCCTGAGGATATAGGAGTTGTGATTAGAACCAATGCTGTCAATGCTTCCATATTAGAAATCCAAAACGAGCTTCATGATATGGTGGAGCGTAAGAATCAAATCATTGAACATGCAAAACACAGAACCTGCTTCAGTGTCATGCAGCATGCACCAGAAAAATATATACAGCTATTAAGAGATTTGAAAAGTGACAGAATCGAAAAAATCATAACAGATGATCAAATGATATTTGACAGTATACAAGAATATTTGTCAGTGGATACCAAATTTACTTCTAAGTTACCCCTCATATGCTATCAGGATTCCATGCAACCACTTTATAAGGCATACAGCATCGAGGCCAGACTTGAGAATGCCATGAGCAAGCGTGTATGGCTCAAATCGGGCGGTTATTTAATCATTGAACCTACGGAAGCCTTGACAGTAATTGATGTGAATACGGGCAAATATGCAGGGAAAAAGAATTCACAGGATACTTTTATGAAGATCAACACAGAAGCAGCAGAAGAAATTGCACATCAGTTGCGGCTGAGAAATATTTCAGGGATCATCATTGTAGATTTTATCAATATGGAAAGTAAGGATCATCAAATGGCTTTGATGACCAATCTTGGAAACCTTGTTAAAAATGATCGAATTAAGACCGATGTACTAGATATGACCAGACTCCATCTGGTAGAAATGACAAGAAAGAAAGTAGATCGTTCTATTTACGAAATTTTTGTTTGACGTAATAGGGTGAATGTGCTATTATACTATGGTATGCCGCATGGAGAGGTCACAAAAACGTTGAGACAGTCTTTGGAAGCTTTGACTGTTGGATTTTCTTCGAAAATTCCAACGTTACCAAATCCAGCGAGTAATGTGAATAGGAGGTAGCCTATGTACGCAATTATTGCAACTGGTGGAAAACAGTATAAAGTTTCTGAAGGTGATGTCATCAAAGTTGAAAAGCTTGGTGTAGAAGCTGGAGAGACAGTCACATTTGATCAGGTTCTTGCCGTAAGTGATAAAAAGCTTGCAGTTGGAGAGGATGTTGCCAAAGCAACAGTATCTGCAACCGTGATGGACAATGGCAGAGGAAAGAAAGTCATCGTTTATAAGTATAAAAGAAAAAGCGGATATCACAAGAAAAACGGTCACAGACAAGCATACACTCAAGTTAAGATCGATAAGATTAACGCTTAGTGCAAGTGATTAGAAACAGAATGTTTCGGTGGTTAAATTATGACAACAATGATCATCAGAAAGAACAGTTCGGATCATTATGACAGCTTTACCTGTATGGGACATGCAGGATATGCACGATTTCCGAGAAAAAAGGATATCGTATGCGCTGCAGTTTCAGTGCTGGTCATCAACACAGTGAATTCACTGGAGAAGCTGGCGCAAGAAAAGATGGATGTTAAGACAAATGAGAATACAGGTTTTATAGACTGCAGATTCATGAGTGAGATATCTGATCAGGGAAAACTATTAATGGATTCCATGGTACTGGGTTTTCAGGGGATCGAACAACAATATGGTAAGAAGTATTTAGAACTCAAATTCGAGGAGGTGTAAAGCAATGTTAAATTTGAACCTTCAATTTTTCGCTCATAAAAAGGGAGTTGGTTCTACCAAAAACGGTAGAGACTCTGAGGCAAAGAGATTAGGTGCAAAAAGAGCTGATGGTCAATTCGTTAAAGCTGGCAATATTTTATACAGACAGCGTGGTACCAAGATTCATCCTGGTGTAAATGTGGGTCGCGGAGGAGATGACACATTATTTGCTCTTGTAGATGGTGTGGTCAGATTCGAAAGAAAAGGAAGAGATAAGAAACAGGCTTCCGTTTATCCGGTAGAAAACTAAACGAATGGTTGTAAAAGCGGATTTTGAACTTCATGTTTGAAATCCGTTTTTTGGATGATATGATATAGTAAGAGGTGATAATATGGCATTTGCAGATCGTGCAAAAATATATGTCCGAAGTGGAAAAGGCGGAGA
>CAZACC010000083.1:0-9108 GCA_964483545.1 uncultured Lachnospiraceae bacterium | reverse complement strand
CTCTTGGTATTGTACCATTGCAGAGAATAAATGTAAACATGACCATATTAAATTTAATCTTTGCGATATACTTTTTTTAGAATTTGGTCAAGACTTCGGATTGCACTTTTAAAAACCATATCGTATAATGTAAAATGGTTTACGAAGACAATCTATATAAATAAGAAACAGAAATAAAGGAGGCGTGGAAATGGCCTTACATAAACTTGGAATTGACATTGGGTCAACAACCGTCAAAATAGCGATTATCAATGATAAAAATGAACTGCTCTTCTCTGATTATGAGCGTCATTTTGCAAATATACGAGAAACCTTGTCTGGTCTGCTCTCAAAGGCATACCGTCAGCTTGGAGAACTGGAAATCTCACCGATGATTACCGGCTCTGGTGGTCTGACACTTGCCAACCATCTGCAGGTTCCATTTGTACAGGAGGTCATAGCCGTCTCTACAGCACTCTCTGAACATGCTCCTCAGACTGATGTAGCCATTGAACTTGGTGGCGAGGACGCTAAGATTATTTATTTTGAAGGTGGAAATGTAGAACAGCGTATGAACGGAATCTGTGCCGGCGGTACAGGCTCTTTTATTGATCAAATGGCTTCATTGCTACAGACGGACGCAATTGGTCTAAACGAATATGCAAAAAACTATCAGTCTCTCTATACCATAGCTGCCCGTTGCGGTGTATTTGCCAAATCGGATATCCAGCCACTCATTAATGATGGCGCAACAAAAGAAGATCTTGCGGCATCGATCTTTCAAGCAGTGGTCAATCAGACAATCAGTGGTCTTGCATGTGGTAAGCCGATCCGAGGTCATGTTGCATTTCTTGGTGGACCTCTGCATTTTCTTTCGGAATTAAAGGTTTCATTTATCCGCACTTTAAAACTGGATGATGAACATATCATAGCTCCAGAGCATTCACACCTGTTTGCCGCCATAGGCTCTGCATTGAATTATCATGCGGATGTAGTCACGACTCTGTCTGACATGGTTGCCAGATTATCTGGTGACATCAAGATGGAGTTCGAAGTAGAGCGTATGGAACCGCTCTTTGCTTCCAAAAAAGACTATTTAGCCTTTGAAGAACGTCACAATACACATTGCGTAGTCACCGCACCGTTAAAAGATTATGAGGGTAACTGCTTTCTCGGAATTGATGCTGGCTCCACCACGACCAAGGTGGCTCTTGTTGGTGAAGATGGCTCCCTTCTGTATTCCTTCTATAGCAATAATAATGGAAGTCCTCTTGCCACAACGATCCGTTCCATCAAGGAAATCTATCATTTGCTACCGCCCAGTGCATCCATTGTGCATTCTTGTTCCACTGGTTACGGCGAAGCTCTGATTAAGGCCGCACTGATGCTGGATGATGGCGAGGTTGAAACTGTTGCTCATTATTATTCAGCTGCATTTTTTGAACCTAATGTAGACTGTATTCTGGATATCGGCGGTCAGGATATGAAGTGTATTAAGATTAAAAATCACACCGTCGACAGTGTACAGCTTAATGAGGCATGTTCCTCTGGCTGTGGATCCTTTATTGAGACATTTGCCAAGTCCTTGAACTACAGCGTACAGGACTTTGCACAGGCTGCTCTTTTTGCAAAGCATCCGATTGATCTTGGCACTCGCTGCACCGTTTTCATGAATTCCAAGGTGAAACAGGCACAAAAGGAAGGTGCTGGTGTGGATGACATTTCTGCTGGACTTGCCTATTCGGTAATCAAAAATGCCCTGTTCAAGGTCATTAAAGTCTCAGAGGCCTCACAGCTCGGCTCCCGTATCGTCGTACAGGGCGGCACATTTTATAATGATGCCGTACTGCGCAGCTTTGAAAAAATAGCCGACTGTGATGTCATACGTCCTGATATTGCTGGTATTATGGGTGCCTTTGGTGCCGCACTGATTGCAAGAGAACGACATACGGAAAATTATGTATCCACCATGCTTTCCATCGATAAAATCAATGCACTGGAATTTTCGACAAGTATGGCTAAATGTAAGGGATGTACCAACAACTGCCGCCTGACCATCAATCAATTCACAGGTGGTCGCCAGTATATCTCTGGTAATCGTTGTGAACGTGGTGTCGGAAAGACAAAAAACAAAAACAATATCCCAAATCTGTTTGAATATAAAGAACAGCGTCTCTTTTCCTATGAACCGCTGCCGATTGATGAAGCTCCTCGAGGCAAAATTGGAGTTCCACGTGTATTAAATATGTATGAAAACTATCCATTCTGGTTTACATTCTTGACCAAACTCGGATTTCAGGTCGTGCTCTCACCTAGTTCGACTCATAAAATCTATGAGCTTGGAATTGAATCGATTCCAAGCGAATCAGAGTGTTATCCTGCCAAGCTCGTACATGGGCATATTGCATGGCTGATTAAACAGGGGGTTCCAGCTATCTTCTATCCCTCTCTGTTTTATGAGAGAAATGAGACTCCAGATGCTAATAATCATTATAATTGTCCGATTGTTACCTCCTATCCGGAAAATATTAAAAATAATATGGATGAAATCCAGCATGGTGATGTAAAGTTTATCAATCCATTTATGTCATTTCGAGACGAGGCAGTGATTGCCGACCGTCTCAAAGAGGCTTTTCCAGAGATATCAGATAATGATATTGTAATCGCAGTTCATGCTGGATGGACGGAGCTCGAAAAATCCCGTCATGACATTCAGTCAAAGGGTGAAGAGGTAGTGAAGTATCTTGAGGAAACAGGAAGACGTGGTATCGTCCTTGCTGGCAGACCCTATCACATCGACCCAGAAATCAATCACGGTATTCCAGAGCTGATTACTTCCTATGATGTAGCCGTACTCACAGAGGATTCAGTGGCACACTTGGCACCAGTAGAACGTCCTCTGCGTGTAGCTGATCAGTGGATGTACCATACAAGACTGTATAATGCTGCGAATTTTGTAAAAACACGAGACAACTTGGAACTGATACAGCTGAACTCATTTGGTTGTGGGCTAGATGCTGTCACGACAGATCAGGTTAGCGAGATTTTAACTGGTTCTGATAAAATCTATACTTGCCTGAAAATTGATGAGGTAAACAACCTCGGAGCTGCCAGAATCCGTATCCGTTCCCTTCTTTCAGCCATTAAAGTACGTGAACGCAAACAGATGAAGCGTGAAATACGCTCCTCTGCATATCATCGCCAGGTTTTCACAGAAGAAATGCGTAAAAATTATACCATTCTGTGTCCGCAGATGTCCCCGATCCATTTTGATATCATGCAGCCAGCATTTGAAGCATCTGGATATCACTTCGTCATGCTGCAAAATGCGACAAAGGACGCAATCAATGTCGGTTTGAAATATGTCAATAATGATGCATGCTATCCTTCTCTGCTCGTGGTTGGGCAGATCATGGATGCCATCCTGTCTGGCGAATATGATCTTGATCGGACTGCAGTTATGATGTCACAGACAGGCGGTGGATGTCGCGCAACGAATTATATTGCTTTTATTCGGCGTGCACTTGCCATGGCTGGTTATCCTCAGGTACCCGTTATTTCTCTGAGTTTTGTAGAACTAGAGCGCAATCCAGGTTTTAAAATTGATGCAAAGTTGCTGTCCCGTGCACTCTGTGCTATTGAATTCGGCGATATTTTCATGCGTTGCCTCTACCAAACACGACCTTATGAAGCCGTACCAGGATCTGCTGATGCGTTACATATGAAATGGCAGAAAATATGCTGTGAGTTTGTCGGTGGCAAACAATTCAGTCTATTAAAATACGGAAGAATATGCAGGCAGATCATTCATAATTTTGATGTCCTTCCCATTCAAGAAGATTTGAAAAAGCCACGTGTTGGAATCGTTGGTGAGATTCTAGTCAAGTTCTCTCCAACTGCAAATAATAATCTTGTAAAGTTGTTGGAATCAGAGGGTGCAGAAGCTGTTGTTCCTGAGATGATTGATTTCCTGCTATACTGCTTCTATAATCAGATCTATAAAGCAGAAAATTTCGGTACATCCAAAAAGGATGCCCGAAACAGTAAACTCATTATTTGGGCATTGGAACGATTTCGTTCTCCTGCCGTCAAGGCCTTTCAAAAAAGCCGACGCTTTGCGCCTCCATCCTCGATCTATTCAACCGCAGACCAAGCTTCTGCCATTGTATCTCTTGGGAATCAAACTGGTGAAGGATGGTTTTTGACTGGCGAGATGCTGGAGCTGATCCATTCTGGAGTCAGCAATATTGTCTGTGCACAGCCATTTGCCTGTCTTCCAAACCATGTTGTCGGAAAAGGTGTCATCAAGGAGCTGCGCCATCGCTATCCGCTCTCCAATATTGTAGCAATTGATTACGATCCAGGTGCCAGTGAGGTGAATCAGCTGAACCGTATTAAGCTGATGTTATCTACTGCACATAAGAATATCGAGCAAACAAAAAAGTAGATTGACTGACGCCCCCTTTTACACCAAATATCATCCACGGTTCAACATTTGTATGAATTCCTCTTCCGATATTACAGGCACTCCAAGTTCTTTTGCTTTTTTGTTTTTTGATGATCCTAATGTTGTATCATTGTTGATTAAATAATCCGTCTTGGCTGTGACACTACTGGTTGCTTTACCACCTGCCTGCTCAATCACTTCCTTTAGTGCATCCCGATTCGCATAGTGTTCTACACTCCCTGTGATTACAAAGGTCAGACCCTGCAGTGACTGTGCAGCTTGATCTGTTTCTGGCTTTTCGATTTCCAATTCTCTGCATAAATGCTCGAAAGCTGTCCTGTTGACAGGATTTTTAAAGTACCCTGTAAATGATCGTGCAATGATCTCTCCTACTCCATCTATTGCGCTCAGTTCTTCTACTGTTGCACGCTGCAAACTATCCAGATCATAGCCTAGTTCCTTACATATCATTTTAGCATTAGCCAGTCCCACATTTGAGATACCGATTCCATAAATCAGACGTGGCAATGTCGTGTGGCGAGCTGTTTCTATACTATTCAATAGATTAATATAAGATTTTTCTCCGAATCCCTCTGTATGGACAATCTGTTCCTTATGTTCAGACAGCTTGAAAATGTCGGCAAATTCACGAATCAACCCCATGGCGATGAACTTCTCCAGCGTAGCCTCTGACAAGCCATCGATATTCAACGCATTTCTGCTAACTAGTAATGTGAATGCTTTGATTTTCTTAGCTGGACAATCTGGATTAATGCAGTACAACGTCTGCACCTCTCCTACATGCTTGATTTCTGTTCTTTCCCCACAGGCAGGACACTTTTCAGGGATGTCCTTCAGTCCACTTTGAGTCAGATTTTCAGCGATTTGTGGGATAATCATATTCGCCTTATAGACTGTTATTTCATCACCGATTCCCAGCCTTAAAGCCCTCATAATACTGATATTATGTACAGAAGCCCTACTGACTGTGGTGCCCTCTAGCTCAACTGGCTCAAATATGGCTACAGGATTGATCAGTCCGGTCCGACTAGGACTCCATTCTATTTCCAACAGTCTCGTTTCTCGTAGTTCATCCTGCCATTTAAAGGCTATGGAATCTCTCGGAAACTTTGCCGTTGTTCCAAGTGATTTTCCGTACTCAAGTTCCTCATAAGAAAGCACCAGTCCGTCTGATGGTACTTCATTGTCTGCAATAGCATCTGCGAAGTACTTTATGGTATCTATGATATTTTTCTCATCTACATGTCTGTATTCCACTACCGTAAATCCCTGTCTGCGCAGAAATTCAAACTGTTCGCTTCTAGAATCATGAAACTCCACATGTTCGGCCTGAACCAATGAAAATGCATAGAACTGTACATTACGCTTCGCAGTGATTTCATTATTCAACTGGCGCACTGAACCACTGCAGAGATTACGCGGATTTTTATATTTGGCTTCTGCTTCCTCTATCTCTTCATTGATTTTATTGAAATCCGCATATGTAATCACAGCCTCGCCACGCAAAATCAGATCTTCCTGATATGGGATATGAAGCGGTATATTTTTAAACACACGGGCATTATTGGTAATAACCTCACCGATCTCTCCATTGCCTCTTGTAACAGCCTTAAACAGCTCACCATTGCGATAAGTCAGCACGATCGTCAAGCCGTCCAGCTTCCATGACAGCAGCGCCTTTCTGCCATTCAGCCATTCTCTGAGAGCCTCTCTGTCTTTCGTTTTATCAAGCGAAAGCATAGGCTTTTCATGACGTTCCTTAGGGAGCTCGTCTACTGATTCATATCCTACCTGTCTGCTCGGGCTGTCTGCAAAGACCATCCCTGTTTTCTCTTCTAGCTCCAGCAGTTCATCATAAAGCCTGTCATAGTCAAAATTGCTCATGATCTCTGTATCATTCTGATAATACGCTTTGGATGCCTGATTTAAGATTTGTATCAATTCCTTGATACGCCTGATGTCTTCCTGCTGTCCATTGATCTGGTTGTTGTTTTGGTCTGTCTTCATAGTCATTGAATGCTCCTAATTAATATTTAGCTGATTAACTGCACTAATGTCTGATTGCTCTATTATTTTTCTTTTTGTTTGTTTTGTCATTGATCTGTACATTTTGAATAAGGTGTTGAATCCTCAGATATTCTTCTTGTGTCAATTTTCTATATTGTCCTGCCTTGAGTTT
Source organism: uncultured Lachnospiraceae bacterium (assembly GCA_964483545.1). GTDB lineage: Bacteria > Bacillota > Clostridia > Lachnospirales > Lachnospiraceae > JAAYYM01. Next base: position 2,482 of record CAZACC010000083.1, on the reverse strand, counting down.
CCCAAGCTCAACATTCATGACACGGACTCTGACCAGCTTCATCACTCGATAGCCATACTGCTCACACATCCGCCTGATTTGCCTGTTCAGACCCTGTGTTAGTATAATACGAAATGAGGTCTCAGTCAGTTTTTCCGTCTGACATGCTCTGGTTGTGATATCCAGCTCTTCCAGATAGACACCTGCCTGCATGTTATCCAGAAACTCCTTTGTCACTGTCCGATCAACAGAAACGATATATTCCTTTTCATGACCGTTTGCTCCTCGCATCATCTGGTGCTGCAGTTCACCGTCATTTGTCATGATTACAAGTCCTTCTGACTCTTTATCTAACCTGCCGCAATACGTAATACGAACTGGATAATGTATATAATCAATGATATTATTCTTTTCCCTTTTCTCGGAGGTACACACAATTCCTCTCGGTTTATAAAAGGCAAGATAAATTTTCTCATCATTGATTTCAATCGGTTTTCCATCAAAAGTCACCCTTTGCCCGACTTCAATCTTCATCCCCGTCACTGCAGGCTGCCCCTCCACCATAACTCTTCCCTGCTCAATCAGACGATCCGCTTCACGACGTGAGCAGATACCAGCTTCCGCCATATATTTATTTAAACGTTTGGATTCTTCTTGCATCACAACCTCCATAGAGCTGCCAAACTCTCCATCTTTTCTAATAATATCATGAATGTTTGGGTTTCACAATCGATTTTGTCTATACAATTTTAGCCATTTCTGCTATAATATATATAATCAATTCAATTATAATACATAGCATTGATTGAAGCTTTGAATATAGCGAATAACAATACACTAAATGATGAAAGGGGCGATTGATATGTATCAGTATATTACGATTGAGCGACAGTATTGTAGCGGCGGTAATGAGATTGGAAGGCGTCTTGCCAAGGCTCTGAACTATAAACTCTATGACCACAACATTCTGGTAATGGCAGCAAAACGTCTGGAGGTTCCGCACATCTATATTTCTGATCTTGAAGAAACAGGGCCGAACAGTATTATTTTCAATCTATCCCAGACACCATTTGGCGGTTCTTCTAGAACTATCAATAATATGCCGCTGGTTGACAGACTTTTTTATGAGGAAAAGAAAATCATTGAAGAGGTCACTGCAACTGACCCTTGTGTCATTGTTGGCAGGTGTGCTGGTTATATATTGAAAGATCATCCTGACTGCCTGAAAGTATTCATTCATGCTGACACTGATTTTCGCATTCAGCGATCAATCCAGGATGAGAAGCTGACACATGAAGAAGCTGTCGAGGTACTAAAGAAAACTGATAAACGCCGCAGTGGCTTTTATACGACCCATTCTGGCTATAAATGGGGTGACAGCACTCATTTTGATATCTGTCTGGACAGCAGTTCCCTTGGTCTTGACCGCTGTGTGAGCATACTGGCTGATATTGTAGGTATCAACTAAATCCACCAGACTTATACAAAAACAAAAAGTCTTGGTTGAGAGAAAGCTCTCTTCCAAGACTTTTTTCTATGAACAATTAATAATGACTTTATACAATTCCTTGCGCTGTCATAGCAGTTGCAACCTTAAGGAATCCTGCAATATTGGCGCCTGCTACGTAGTTGCCTTCCATGCCGTATTTCTTGGCTGCATCATCTAGATTATGGAATATATTTACCATGATGGTCTGAAGCTTGCTGTCCACCTCCTCGAAAGTCCAACTCAGTCTCTCGGAGTTCTGGCTCATTTCCAGTGCGCTCGTTGCCACACCGCCTGCATTAGCAGCCTTGCCTGGCACAAATCTCACACCATTCTGCTGTAAGTACTGAGTTGCCTCAAGAGTGGTAGGCATATTAGCACCCTCACATACTGCATATACACCATTCGCTACCAGTGTCTTGGCATCATCCAGATTCAGCTCATTCTGAGTTGCGCAAGGAAGTGCTATATCTACCTTGACTGTCCATACGCCTTTGCCTTCATGATACTGTGCACTCTTTCTTGCTGCTACATATTCTGTCAGTCTTGCACGTTTTACTTCCTTCACTTCTTTCAAAAGTTCTACATCGATTCCTTCTGGATCATAGATCCAGCCTGTTGAATCAGAAACCGTTACAACCTTGGCTCCTAGCTGCTCAGCCTTCTGTGCTGCATAAATTGCAACATTTCCTGAACCTGAGATAGAAACTGTCTTGCCCTTAATATCAGAGCCGTTGCACTTTAACATTTCTTCTGTTAAGTATAATAAACCATAGCCTGTCGCTTCTGTTCTGGCAAGCGAGCCACCATAAGTAAGTCCCTTACCAGTCAGTACACCTTCATATACGTTACGAATTCTCTTATACTGTCCAAACAGATATCCGATTTCTCTTGCACCTGTTCCTATATCACCTGCAGGTACATCTGTATCTGCTCCGATGTATTTGCATAACTCAGTCATAAAGCTCTGGCAGAAAGCCATAACCTCTCTGTCTGACTTGCCCTTGGGATCAAAAT
>CAZACC010000082.1:0-9223 GCA_964483545.1 uncultured Lachnospiraceae bacterium | reverse complement strand
AAAATATAAGTGATTGAAAGGAGTTTTCACATGATTTATTCACACGAAGTAGAAATGATGTGTCCGGTAGCGCAGGGCGTTAACCACGGCGCAGCGCCTATTCCGGAAGAAGCGAAATGGGTAAAAGCAAAAGAAATTAAGGATATCTCAGGCCTGACACACGGTATTGGCTGGTGTGCACCTCAGCAGGGCGCATGTAAGCTGACACTGAACGTTAAGGAAGGTATCATCCAGGAGGCACTCGTTGAGACGATCGGATGTTCAGGTATGACACATTCAGCTGCTATGGCATCTGAGATCTTACCGGGCAGAACATTGCTCGAGGCACTGAATACAGACCTTGTATGTGATGCCATCAATACAGCCATGAGAGAATTATTCTTACAGATCGTATATGGCAGAACACAGTCAGCATTTTCAGAAGACGGTCTTGCAATCGGCGCAGGTCTTGAAGACCTTGGTAAGGGACTTCGTTCACAGGTTGGTACAATGTACGGAACGCTGAAGAAGGGTCCTCGTTATCTTGAAATGGCAGAAGGTTATGTAACAGGTATCGCTCTTGATGCAGAAGATAACATTATCGGTTATAAGTTTGTCAGCCTTGGCAAGATGACTGATTTCATGAAAAAAGGTGACGATGCAAATACTGCATACGAGAAGGCTTGCGGTCAGTATGGTCGTGTAGACGATGCAGTTAAGATCATCGATCCGAGAAAAGAATAAGAAGAGGAGGAAATGAAAAATGGCTTTATTTGAATCATATGAAAGACGTATCAAACAAATTAACGAAGCATTGAACAGCTGTGGAATTTCTTCCATCGAGGAAGCTGAGAAGATTACAAAAGACGCAGGTCTTGATGTATATAAGATGGTTGAAGGAATCCAGCCTATCTGCTTCGAAAATGCAAAATGGGCTTACACAGTAGGCGCAGCAATGGCAATCAAGAAGGGCTGCAGAAGAGCAGCTGATGCAGCAGCAGTATTAGGTGAAGGTCTTCAGGCTTTCTGCGTACTGGGATCTGTTGCTGATACACGTAAGGTTGGTCTTGGACATGGTAACCTTGGTAAGATGCTTTTGGAAGAGGAAACTGAGTGTTTCTGCTTCTTGGCAGGACATGAGTCATTTGCAGCAGCAGAGGGTGCTATTGGTATCGCTGAGAAGGCGAACAAGGTTCGTCAGAAGCCGCTTAGAGTGATCTTAAACGGTCTTGGAAAGGATGCAGCACAGATCATTTCCAGAATCAATGGATTTACTTTCGTAGAGACAGAGTACGACCCATACACAAATACAGTTAAGGAAGTATTTAAAAAACCCTATTCAGAGGGACTTCGTGCCAAAGTGAACTGCTATGGAGCGAACGATGTATGTGAAGGTGTTGCAATCATGTGGAAGGAAGGCGTTGACGTATCGATTACAGGTAATTCAACAAATCCGACTAGATTCCAGCATCCTGTTGCAGGTACCTACAAGAAAGAATGTAACGAGAAGGGCAAGAAGTACTTCTCAGTTGCTTCAGGTGGTGGTACAGGACGTACACTTCATCCTGATAATATGGGTGCAGGTCCGGCTTCTTATGGTATGACAGATACTATGGGACGTATGCATTCAGATGCACAGTTCGCAGGTTCTTCATCTGTTCCAGCTCACGTAGAGATGATGGGTCTGATTGGTGCAGGAAACAACCCGATGGTCGGCATGACAGTTGCGGTAGCAGTTGCGATACAGGAAGCAGCTGATGCTGGGAAGTTTTAATCAATCTATATTCTATTAAAAATGCCCCTGATCAATCATCAGGGGCATTAAATATGTACCATTAATTCTTTTGTATCAATGACTCCAACGCCTGATAAAATCCAGGATAGGAGATCTTCACACATTCACTTCCGATAATCTCTGTATTTCCCTCGGCTCCAAGTGCAGCAATTGCAAATGACATTGCGATACGGTGGTCCAGTCTGGAACCAATTACGGTACCTTTGACAGGTTTTCCACCATTGATGATCATGCCGTCAGGAGTTGGTGTAATATCCACCTCCATGGATGAAAGATTGTCTACAATAGCCTCGAGACGATCAGATTCCTTGACTCGGAGCTCTGCGGCATCCCGTATAACAGTCTGTCCATCAGCATAGGCTGCAAGTACAGATATGATTGGCAGTTCATCGATCAGAGTCGGAACGATGGCTCCTTCAATCGTAACTCCGTGCAGAGTGGAAGATTTGACCAAGAGATCAGCAAACGGTTCGCCATCAAAACGCTCGTTTAAGATATCGATGTGTCCGCCCATGTCCTTCACAACACGAATCATACCATCTCGGGTAGGATTGATACCGACATTTTTAATCAGTATTTCAGAGTTGGGAACAATCAGAGCGGCAGCAATAAAATATGCTGCAGAAGAGATGTCTCCTGGAACTACGACACGCTGTCCGACTAGCGTTGGTTCCGGACAAACGGTAATGGTTGTATCCTCCATATAGAGTTCTCCGCCAAAATAATCAATCATTAATTCAGAGTGATTTCGTGACGTATTTTTTTCGGTTACAGAAGTGCGGCTGTCGGCAAAAAGTCCTGCAAAGAGAACCGCTGACTTCACCTGTGCAGAATTATAAGGACTGATATAATGAATACCATTTAACAGCTTTCCCTTGATCTGCAGAGGGGCACAGTTGTTGCCTAATGTACTGGATATATCAGCGCCCATCATGGAAAGAGGCTCGATAATACGCAACATAGGACGTCTTTGGATAGAACCGTCGCCAGTTAGTACGGAGTCAAATTCCTGTCCAGCCAGAATACCTGACATCAGACGGATGGTTGTGCCACTATTGCCTACATCAAGAGAAGTAGACGGAGCCTGCAAACCATGCAGACCGACACCATGTATCGTCACAATGCCTTTTGGATCAGATGAGAACTCCACCTGTACACCAAGCTTTTCAAAACAATCAATGGTAGATAGGCAGTCTTCACCATATAAAAAATTATGAATTTCAGTTTTTCCTGTAGCAATCGCACCCAACATAACTGCTCTGTGTGTAATAGATTTATCGCCAGGAACAGTGATTTCTCCGCTCAGACGATTTGCTTTTTTAAATATCATAAGAAAATCCTTTCAAATCAAATATTTAATGACGCTCATATACTGTATAGTTCTCATCTCTGAGCAGCCATCCAGCAGCATACAGTGCATGTTCCTCATAAAACTCTATTCGGAGTGCACCTTCTTCAAATTCACGGTTGTGAATGATACCGATATTCTTGATACTGATCTCATGCTCTGCGAGCAGAGTGGCAATCGTAGCAATGATACCAGTCTGATCTGGAATGTCGCAATATAATACATAGACCTTTTGAATCGGTCCAAGAGATGCATCCTGTATAGAATCCCGATAATCCTTTGCTTCCGCAAAAAAATCAAACAGTATCTTGGCATCGTGTGATAAGATGCCTTGTCTGATGCAATCTAGTTTTGCAATATATTCCTCTAATAATGTACAAATTTGAACACTGTTTGTCAAGCAGATATCCTGCCACATTTCAGGAGAAGAGGATGCAATCCGCGTAATATCCTTAAAGCCGCCTGCTGCCAGAGTACGCATGATCTCATCCTCTGTATCATGCTCTTTCACAAAATTCACAAGTGATGTGGCAAGGATATGCGGCAGATGAGAGATGGCGGCGGTGGTCCGGTCATGTTCCACGGCACCCAGTATAATCGGAATTGCATTCAGTGATAATACAAGCTGCTGCATGCGTGTAATAAACTCAGGTCTAGTATGTTTACTAGGAGTCAGAATATAGTATGCATTTTCCAGTAGTCTTGCATTTGAATGTAGATAGCCTGATTTCTCAGAACCAGTCATAGGATGTCCACCTATAAAATGCTCTGAGAGACCACTTGCAAAGACGCTATTCATGATATTTTCCTTTACACTGCCTACATCTGTAAGGATACAGTCATCTGAGATACGTGAAGTTAGACGACACAATGCTTGTACATTTTTCAAAACAGGAGCACATAAAAAAATAAAGCTGCAGTTACTGAAGGAATCATCAATATCTGTGCACAGGATATCGACAATGCCTTCATTCTGTGCGGTTATCAGTGAACACAAATCGAGATCGTATGCAGCGATGACGGCGTCTGGATATGATTTTTTATACGCCTTGGCGATTGAACCGCCAATCAGTCCAAGGCCGATAAAGCCAATTGTTGTATGTTCCATTTAAAAGCTCCTGTTCATCAAACCGCAGAAGGGCTTGATTTCATTACATAATGTGTCAAACTGAGCAAATGTCAGAGACTGAGGACCGTCTGACAACGCATTTGCAGGATCATTGTGAACCTCGATCATCAGACCGTCGGCGCCAGCTGCGATTGCAGATTTGGCAAGTGGTGAGACATAGGCTCTGACACCAGTGGCGTGTGATGGGTCGACAATGACAGGCAGATGAGTTTTTGATTTCAGTACAGGAACTGCACTGATGTCCAGTGTATTACGGGTAGCTGTTTCAAAGGTACGAATACCGCGTTCACACAGTATGACATTCGGATTGCCCTCTGAAATAATATATTCAGCAGCATTCAGCCATTCCTCAATGGTAGCAGATAATCCACGCTTTAGAAGTACTGGCAGTCCTGCACGTCCAGCCTCCTTGAGCAGAAAGAAGTTCTGCATATTACGCGCACCAATCTGAATCATATCTACATATTTGACAGCTGCATTAATGGCATCCAAGCTGATGACCTCACTAATGGTTGCAAGTCCGGTTTCTTTGCCTGCCTCCTGCATATAACGCAATCCGTCCTCACCAAGACCCTGAAAAGCATAGGGCGAAGTACGGGGCTTATAAGCACCACCGCGCAGAATCGTAGCACCTGCCTTTTTGACATTCCGTGCAATCAGATGCATCTGTTCCTCTGTTTCAACAGCACATGGACCTGCCATAATCGTTAGTGTATCAGGAGCAATGGATGTATTGCCGACTGGAATACGGAGAGGTTCTGGATGAAACTTTTTATTTGATAGTTTATAACTCTCGGTTACTGGTACGATCTTATCTACACCCTCAAAGATTTCAAGGTTATCATATGCCAGCTTAGATTTGTCGCCGACTACGCCGATGATGGTAACCTCCTTACCTTGCGAAAGATGAGTCTCCAGCCCTTTTCTTTGTATGGTATTTACAACATTACTGATATTTTCAGGGGATGCCCCCAGTTTCATTACAATAATCATGATCGTTGTCCTTTCTTCCTGTCATATGCGATGAAATTCTATAACGTAATTCATTTTACCGAGTTCAGTTAGAGTTGTCAACACTTAAGTGCATTAAAGCGCAACGCTTTAAAGTGATAAATTATTAACTTTGTTAAAAGTGTATAAAGAACTTGCATTTTGTTATTCTTTTTATTACAATATTACTATGGGTAGAACCCAAATGACTGAAAATTGAATGAGGTCATAAAAAACAGTATTGGAGGAACTTGAATATGAATGTTTACACAACTGACAAGATTCGAAACGTGGTGCTCCTGGGACACGGGGGTGCCGGCAAGACCAGCTTAGTCGAGGCAATGGCATATCTTTCAGGCATCACGACCCGCATGGGCAAGATCGTGGACGGTAACACAATCAGTGACTATGATAAAGAAGAACAGAAAAGACAGTTCTCTATCGGTACATCAGTCGTTCCAATCGAATGGGAAGGCACAAAGATCAATGTGCTGGATACTCCGGGTTATTTTGATTTTGTAGGTGAAGTAGAAGAAGCAGTCGGTGCAGCAGCAGGGGCTATCATTGTTGTATCAGGCAAGGCAGGTATAGAAGTAGGAACAGAAAAAGCATGGGATTTATGCGAAAAATATAAATTACCAAGAATGTTTTTCGTTACAGATATGGACGTTGATAATGCAAGCTTCAGACAGGTCGTAGAAGACCTAACCGAGAAATATGGCAAGAGGATTGCACCGTTCCATCTACCAATCAGAGAACATGAGAAGTTTGTCGGCTATGTAAACGTAGTCAGCGAAACAGGAAACAGATGGACAGACAAAGGAGAGGTTGTGCCGTGTGACATTCCTGCGTACTCAGAGCCCAATCTTCAAATTTGCAGAGATGCACTGATGGAAGCGGTTGCAGAGACGAGTGAAGATTTCATGGAGAGATACTTCGGTGGAGAGACATTCTCAGAGGCTGAGATCCGTTCCGCACTGCGTGTCAGCGTAATTGATGGCAGTATCGTTCCAGTTTCCATGGGATCCAATGTATTGTGTCAGGGTGTTTTCACATTAATGGATGATATCATCAAATATTTCCCGAGTCCTGATCTGCGTAAGGTTGCAGGAATCAACATGAAGACAAACGAGATTTTCGAAGCAGACTATGATTTCTCCAAACCGAAATCAGCCTATATTTGGAAGACAATCGTAGATCCTTTTATTGGGAAGTATTCATTGATCAAGGTTTGCTCTGGTGTATTGAAAGCCGATGATACGATTTTTAATCAGGATAAGGACACAGAGGAAAGAGTATCAAAGCTGTTTGTCCTACAGGGAAACAAGCCGATTGAAGTAAAGGAACTACATGCTGGAGATATCGGTGCTATTCAGAAGCTGTCAGTTGCTAAAACGGGTGATACGCTGTGCACAAAGGCAACTCCGATCAGATATGGACAGACAGAGATTAGCAAACCTTACACATGTATGAGATATAAGGCAAAGAACAAAGCTGATATTGATAAGATTTCGGGTGCATTATCAAAGATGATGAATGAGGATCTAACACTGTTAAATGTCAATGATGGTGAGAACAGGCAGACATTGCTCTATGGTATGGGAGATCAGCATCTCGAAGTCGTGGCAAGTAAGCTGATGAATGTCTATAAGGTTGAAATCGAACTGTCACAGCCAAAGGTAGCGTTCCGTGAGACGATTAAGAAGAATTCTGATGTAGAGAGTAAGTTCAAGAAACAGTCAGGCGGACATGGACAGTACGGGCATGTTAAAATGAAATTTGAACCTCTGGGAGATCTGGAGAAAGCATTTGAGTTCGAACAGGTCGTAGTCGGTGGGTCTGTTCCAAAGAACTTCTTCCCAGCAGTGGAAAAGGGACTTGCAGAGTCAGTCCTAAAGGGACCGTTGGCAGCATATCCAGTAGTCGGCGTAAAGGCTATCCTATATGATGGAAGTTATCATCCAGTAGATTCTTCTGAGCAGGCATTCAAGATGGCAACGATTCAGGCGTTCAAGAAGGGCTTTATGGAAGCAGGTCCGATTCTGATGGAGCCGATTGCAAAGTTAAAGGTAACTGTTCCTGATCAATATACAGGTGATGTAATGGGTGATCTGAATAAGCGTCGCGGTCGTGTACTTGGTATGAATCCACTCGGTAATGGTAAACAGACGATCGAGGCAGATCTTCCGATGACAGGTTTGCACGGATATTGCACAGACCTACGCTCTATGACTGGCGGACGTGGAGATTTTGAGTATGAGTTCACACGTTATGAGCAGGCACCTTCAGACGTACAGGAGAAGGAAATCAAAGCAAGAGCTGATAAGCTGGTAGATAGTGCAGATTCATGAGCGATTGGATTGAAACATTCAAATTCAATTCATAATAAAATAGGTTAAAAAAGGACTGCAGTACATTCGATATCATTCGATAGACTGCAGTTCTTTTACGCCTTTCCTATAGGTAAAAAAGGGTACTTCTCCTTGACAAAAAGGAATATTATGAGTAGAATTTTAGGGACTAGAAGAAATACTATTGGAGGAATGTAACATGGCAGTACCATATAATCACAGAGAAATAGAGCAAAAATGGCAGAAGGTATGGGATGATGAGCATGCATTTCAGACTTCGGATGATTACTCAAAGCCGAAATATTATGCACTGGTTGAGTTTCCTTATCCGTCAGGACAGGGACTTCATGTAGGGCATCCAAGACCATATACGGCACTCGATATCGTAGCCCGTAAGAAAAGAATGCAGGGCTATAATGTGCTTTATCCTATGGGATGGGATGCATTTGGTCTGCCGACTGAGAACTATGCTATCAAAAATCATATCCATCCGAGAATCGTAACCAAGAATAATGTGGAGCGTTTTAAAGGTCAGTTACATTCACTGGGATATTCCTTTGACTGGGAAAGAGAAGTGAATACGACCGATATCAATTATTATAAATGGACACAGTGGATTTTCCTCAAATTATTCAATGCAGGACTCGCCTACAAATCAGAGATGCCTATCAACTGGTGTACCTCATGCAAGGTGGGGCTTGCCAATGAAGAGGTGGTCAACGGCGTTTGCGAACGATGCGGCAGTGAAGTAGTCCGTAAGGTAAAAAGTCAGTGGATGTTAAAAATCACAGAGTATGCCGACAAGCTGTTAGAGGGACTGGATACGGTGGATTATGTAGAACGTGTCAAGGTGTCACAGCAGAACTGGATAGGACGCTCGGAAGGTGCAGAGGTGGATTTCGCACTAAAGGACAAGAAAGACAAGCTGCGTGTCTATACGACCAGACCTGATACACTCTTTGGGGCGACCTATATGGTTGTATCACCAGAGCATCCATTTCTTGATCAATATAAGGATACCATTCATAACTGGGACGAAATCATTGCTTACCGTGAAATGGCTGCTAAGAAATCAGACTTCGAGCGTACAGAGCTAGCAAAAGAGAAGACTGGCGTGAATATTGAAGGCTTTACGGCCATCAATCCTGTAAATGGTAAGGAAATCCCAGTATGGGTGTCAGATTATGTACTCATGACCTACGGGACTGGTGCGATTATGGCAGTTCCGGCTCATGATGGTCGTGATTGGGAATTTTCCAAGAAATTTAATCTTCCGCTTGTTCAGGTCGTTGCAAAGAATGGAGAAGAGGTAGACATCAATGAGGCGGCATTTACGGATGTTGCGACAGGTGTGCTTGTGAATTCAGACTTCTTAAACGGTCTTGAGGTAACAGAGGCGAAGAAGAAAATCACGGAATTTTTGATAGAGAAGGGGATCGGAGAAAAGAAGGTCAATTTCAAGCTGCGTGACTGGGTGTTTTCCAGACAGCGTTACTGGGGAGAACCTATCCCGATCGTAAAATGTGATCAATGCGGCTATGTAGCACTTCCAGAATCAGCACTTCCACTGGAACTGCCTGAGGTAGAGAGCTATATGCCGACAGACAACGGAGAATCACCGCTTGCTGCCA
>CAZACC010000081.1:913-9703 GCA_964483545.1 uncultured Lachnospiraceae bacterium | reverse complement strand
ATCAAAGACCAATTCAACTCTGGGTGCTTCCTCCATCGGCATTTTATCTTCCATAAAACAAGGCTTCCTCTCAAGTCATTTGCAGTCATTATCGTACAATTATAACTTTATTTTTCCCGTAAGTCAATCATGCAGAGCCCGATGATACAAGCTCTGCATGAATAATTCTTTATAGTATTCTCTTTAATCCGATAAGCCTTCTGGATTCTGTGACTGAAATCTCCAGGCATCCTCACACATCTTTGCAATATCTCTCTTTGCTGTCCATCCAAGCTCTGCCTTTGCCTTAGATGCGTCAGAGTAGCAGGTTGCGATATCTCCTGCCCTGCGCGGTTTGATTTCATATGGTATCTCTTTTTGGCATGCCTTTTCAAAATTGTGCACAATGTCCAGTACACTATATCCAATCCCTGTACCCAAGTTATAAATCTTATAACCCGCTTCGCTGTTCTTTGTCATGGATTCAATCTTTTCAAGCGCTTTCACATGTCCCTCAGCCAGATCTACTACATGAATATAGTCTCTCACACCAGTTCCGTCAGGTGTATCATAATCGTCGCCAAATACACCAAGACACTTCAGCTTACCAACTGCCACCTGCGTAATATAAGGAAGCAGATTGTTGGGAATCCCCTTTGGATTCTCGCCAATCAGGCCCGATTCGTGGGCACCGATGGGATTGAAATATCTAAGCAGCATCACTCTCCACTCTGGATCAGGCACACACAGATCCATTAGGATATCCTCCAGCATACTCTTTGTCTTACCGTATGGATTTGTGATTTTTCCTTTTGGGCACTCCTCTGTAATCGGAATAAAAGCTGGATCTCCGTAAACTGTTGCAGAAGAACTGAATACAATGTTTTTGCAGCCGTGTTTTCTCATGGCATCACACAAATGCAGTGTTCCGGTCAGATTATTGTGATAATATTCCAAAGGCTTTGCTACTGACTCACCAACTGCCTTCAATCCTGCAAAATGAATGACTGCATCAATTTTCTCTTTATCAAATATCGCATTTAATTGATCCTGGTCCAACAGATCTACCTGATAAAAGGTAACCTGCTTTCCTGTAATCTTCTCCACTCTTGTAAGTGACTCACGGCATGCATTACTCAGATTATCTACTACGATCACCTGATAGCCTGCGTTTAATAATTCAACACATGTATGGCTGCCGATAAATCCTGCTCCACCTGTAACCAAAATCGTCATTTCTCGTCCTCCTCTATGCCAAATGCACTTATTTCTCATGTTCTACAAAACATTTTACCCTAATCCATGCATCCGTGCAAGTAATGAAGCATGCTATGTTTACTAAAAATAGTTCTTTACTTATTCATAATAGTGTGTTATGCTTTCAAGGTAATCAAGATGAATTTTAAATTTGGCCTAAGTTTGTAAGTCATGTTTGAGGATTTACAAGATTGAGGCTTTTTTTATACTTTCATAGTTTGATACAAATATGTATGACGAAATTGTTCGTGTACGACTAAAATGGAGGTGCCAATATGAATGGTACAGTAAAGTGGTTTAACTCACAAAAAGGATTTGGATTTTTGACAAACGACGAAGGCGGAGATGATGTATTTGTACATTTCTCAGCAATTATGTCAGATGGTTTCAAGTCTCTTGAAGAAGGACAGAAGGTTACATTTGAGACAGAGCAGGATCCTAAGGATTCCAGAAAATTGAAGGCAGTTAATGTCTGTTTAGCATAGTCAGCTAACCTACAAAAAAGGCAGAACATCAAGTTCTGTCTTTTTTTGTATTGATTTACGTTAGCATCAATTTACCATACTTATACTGCTTCTGCTAATCCCAATATTGCAATTCCAACTAATACGATACCAATCATAACATACTTGACGGCTGTCAGCTTCTCTTTGCAGAAAATACGAAGTAAAATAACTGAAAATATACTATATGTAGCAATCAGCGGTGCCGCCACGACCGCTTTACCAGACATGGCATATACGTAGAAAAACTGTCCGGCTGTTTCCATAAGAGCCGCAATCGTACGATTTCCCTGTTTACGTATATAAAAATGTTGCTTTTTAATGCCAATCATATAAATCAATAAGATGATTGATACAAGTAAAAACGTAAATTCATAAGCCAATAGTGCCTCTGTCTCTCCGATGAGCTCCAATTCATCAAGGTACACAGCATCGAGAAATGTGCCCATTGCATCAAACACGCAGTACAACAGCGGGAAAATCAATACCAAGACACCCTTCTTGTACTTCTCTGGATATAATGGCAGTCTGACACGACGTTCCTCCTTGGATTCAATCACCGCCAGTGCGACTACACCAACCGTGACAATCACCATACCAGCAATCGTCATACCACCGAGAGCCTGTGCGAAAAAAATAAAACAAAGTACCGATGTTAATGCTCCTGACGTATTTTGTATAGGTGAAGCAATCGACAACTCAATATATCGAAGTCCAAAATATCCAATCATCATAGAGATAATATACATCGCCGAAACTGGCAGGTATTTCAGCATATCATAGGGTTGAAAAGACGCTCCTGTGAACATAATCAGTCCAATTGCATGAACCCCCATGACCAGCCCCACCATAATCGTAATCTGGATATGAGACATCGGATCAGATTCCTCTGAGCCTTTTTTGTAAAACAAATCTGCTGTTCCCCAGCATAATGCAGTCAGCAGTGCAAATAAAAACCACATATTATGATACCTCCTTCTGTTGATCGGTTATTTCATATAAATTCCAATTTGTGTTTAATAGTACTCTGTATGCTCTAGCTTTTCTATATTATAATTATCTTCATATTTCGTTATGATATTCTGAACAATGCTTCTATCATTATAGGACGCAGAAACAATCTCTACATTATCCAAATCCATCTCATATGTTCCGTCTGCTTTTTTCAGAAGGTTATCCACACGCACTGCAACCTCTGCCTTACAGCTCTGACCGTCTCCCTGAGATAGTGTCACATAATAGATAAAATCCAGATCATTGTAATCCAGTCCCTGTGTACCAACAACTTCATCCTTGATCGATTTAAAATATGCTGAAATCAATACTGGATTAGACCATACAAAACTAGTCTTACCACCAGTCCAGTCTACTACAATTCCTGCCTCAGTATAGATACGCTGTCCATATTCATTTGCGTTTGCCTCTTTAAATATTGCTTTTCCCGCAGTATTGGCTTCCTCAATCATTTCATCTGGAATCTGATTTGCGGCAGACAAATACTGATCAAATCCTTCTATATAATAGGTTTTGCTACAGTCTGCTTGGTCTGCATCAATTTTGATATTGGACTTCACTGCCGCTGCTTCATCCCATGAGGCTTTTACAGTAATGGTATCGCCCTCTTTATAATATAGCTTACTCGGTTCTACAGAAAATAATACTGACTGTAAAAACGAATCTTGCGTATTTTTCACGATTTCAGCAGAAATTTCCGGAGATGTGCCAGTCATCTTTACATCAATTATGCCAAACAGATCATCCTGACTGACAACCTGAGCCTCTGGCAGGTTGTCTATTACTATTTTCTGTTCCTTGGCTAGACACTCTACCTTTAGCTTATCTGCAAGCTTTTCATTATAATGAAAGGAAATGGTTATTTCATCTCCATTATGTAAATTCTCGGTTTTATCTGCCACACATTCTATGCTGTCATATAAAGACTCATACTCTGCTTGAGCATGCTTCTGAAAATGTATAGGAACTACAAGATATCTACTGTACGCATTGTCAAGTATTTTCTTGATCTTATCCTGATTCATGGTCACTGTAATACTTCCATTTGAATGATAACCTGAATATTGTACAGTCACACAATCCTTCATATCTATGGTTGCGTACGAAAAAAAAGCATAAAAATAAATCAATGCAGTCACTATGAGACACAGTGCGCCTACTCCTGCAGCGAGCAGGACCTTCGCCCTTCTTACCTGTCGATTTCTCATCCTCTGCCTGATTGCCTTTTCTTCCTTTGTTAATCTTCTCCGATGTAGTTGCAGTCCACAGAAATAGCATCTGTCGGTTTCTGCAGGTAATTCCCCTCCACAGTTCTTACATTGCATCGTTATCCAACTTTCTGATATAGAATACGTTCAAAACTACACCAGTTTACCATATTTTCCACCCTTTTTCAAACCTAACTTTAAATTAAAATAAAATTAATATAAATTAATTCGAATAAATCTGAAACTGTGCTGTTCGTACTGCAACATTGTTCTGCAGATTCCTATAGAAAAACTGATAATCATACAGGTGATAAACACCGCTCTCAAACAGATCCAATACTGGAGGATACTGTTCCGGCGTAATCCCCGTTATTTTTAATGTTCCACGCTTTTCATCCAAATAAGCACCACATAACTCTGGGATTTCCTCTTTGATGTTACCGTCATAATCTGTGAAGCAGGCTCCTTTATTGAATGATGCATCTGCTTCTGTAGAGTCTGTCCTCCAGTTGAGTGGGTTAATTCCAAGTGTGGTATCTGGTACGAGTACCGAATAATTCACATCCGCCGCCTCACTATTAAATGAGATGATGCAGCCAGTATCAGCCTCTCCCTGTGCCATTTTTAGCTGTGGATAATTCTTCAGATCCTCCTCTGTCACTGCTGCTCCAATGATATAGGCAGCTACCAGCCTATTTTGATAGCGATTATCATCGAAATATTCCTTCAGCAGACGCAGTGCCATATCAGCACCTTGTGAAAAACCTGCTAATACGATTGGTCTGCTGTCATTATTATGTTTCATATAGTGCTTAAATGCCGCCCGAATATCCTTGTATGCATACTCCATATACTGTTCTCGTTCCTCAGCAGTCAGTTGATAGGCTGCTAAGGATGCCTGTCTGTAATAAGGTGCATACATGATGCATGATGCTTCATAGATACCTCGCTCCATGTTCAATGCACCAAAGAAATTAGCCTTTGTATCCTCGTCTGTCATCTCCATGTTATAGTGTGTCTCGTCACCAAGGTATACTGTCGGACAGATTAGAAAACAGTCAGCCGTCTTGTCTCCCAGTTCTTCTACCGATTTTTCTACAGTGTCATTAGTCGCTGTTACCTTCCCAGGCAGATATGCCCAGTTTGCAGCATCTCGATAGTCCACTGCGCCCTTGGGTCCACATAATAAAAAGTATGCAATCACCAGCACACCCAGTACTATTCTGTACCAGCCAAACACCTTGAAATCATGCTTTTTGATATAGCCCATGAAAAATTTGATTACCACCATCGAGACCCCAAAGGAAACAATCATGCCAATCAACAGGATGATTATCTCCTGTGCAGAATAATGAAATCCAAAATCAACCATCTCCATCAGGCCTGCGCCAAACATGACTGGAACGCCAAGGAAAAATGTGAACTCAGCAGCTATCGGTCTGGCGATACCGATTAAGATTCCACCAAGAATCGTAGCACCGGATCTACTTGTTCCTGGAAATACAGCGGCAAGCACCTGAAATAATCCAATAATGAATGCAGAGCGGTATGTAATATCCGCAATTGAATTCACCTTTGGACTCAGTTTATGATTTCTATTTTCAATTATGATAAAGGCAATACCAAAGACAATCAGAGTACAAGCGATTACCTCATAACGATAAAAGTTTTCCTTTACAAAATCCCCTAAAAGCAACTTGATGATGACTGCAGGAATACATGCCACTGCAATCTTGAACCACATCGAAAAAATATCTTTCTTAATAAAATACTTCTCACCTTTTGCAAATGGCCACAACTGATTCCAATACAAGATGACGACTGCCATGATGGCTCCGAGTTGGATGACAACCTCGAACATATTAAAGAATGCATCACTAACATCCAGTGTCACAAACTCATTTAACAAAATCAAATGTCCAGTACTGCTGATGGGAAGCCACTCCGTGATACCTTCAATAATACCGAACAACAGTGCTTTTAAATACTCAATCATAACCTTAACCTTCTTATTTTATAATCTTTTTATACATCTAGTTCTTGCTTTACCCTTAGTGTGAATTCTAGTTTTCATGTATCAATACTAATATATTATCTCATTGACCCAATCTTAACAGGAAGCTTCCCTTTAGGAGAAAAAGCCCCCAGTGCTGCTCCGACTACTGCTGGAATATTGGGTCCGTATTTACCTGTAATGACTCCGCTCTCTGCATCTTCACGGCTCATCGTTTGATATCCATATGCAATATACACCTGTTCATCTGGATAATTTGCAGCATCATATGGGAGTGCAAGACTCAATATCGCAGTCTTTTCACAGATATCCTGTGCCTTAATATATGCACACAATTGCTGTGGGAATGCAATCTGCCAGTGATCTGGCTGCTTCATCACTGACGCACTCATTTTGGAGCCGACCAGTATATAATCTGCGGTCTCCAACTTCTTTTCACATTCTAGATCTAGTTTCTGTGCTTCCTTATATATATAATACTCTGTCCGAATCTCAGGGATCGTTTTCTCCATAACCAGTCTGCTGACCGCAAATTTAATACTATTACAAGTGTCCTCATCAGGCATAATAAAGAGAAGCGTCTCTCCCACTTTGGGTGAAACTGTCTTAACATCATTTTGATTATACAATGTAACGGCTGCTTCTGCAATCTCTCTTTCTTTTTCACGATGTGCCTGACTGCCGATGATCGTCTCTGCCTGTTTCATCCGTTTATTCAGTACTGCTTCATGATTCACTGCATCCTTATCAGCTGCTCCAGATTGCTTCAGATCTTTCTGTATTTCCAGAATACCGCGTCTTTCCTTCATTTTTAGAATACGTAGGACAGCATCATCTATTCGATCTTCTGAGATTGTCCCAGATGTCACCGCTTTCTTGATTTCGTCATAGATGTTTTTCAGCTTTATAGCATCTTCACTGCATTTCAGACTGGTGGGATTGCAAAGCATATCCACTCCAGCATTGATTGCCATAAGGATGGCTTCAGTCTCGCCAAAGTGGGATGTGATTGCCTGCATATCCATCGCATCCGTTGAGACGACACCACTGTAATTCATCTCTCCTTTTAAAATCCCTGTAACAATCTCACCTGAAAGCGTTGCTGGAAGATAGATTTGAGATCCATCTTCTTTGGAGATTGTCTGTGTATGATCAAGACCAGGATACTGAATATGAGCCGTCATAATGATATCAACTTGATTGTCTGCTGCTGCTTGAAACGGCAGCTGTTCACATTGCTCCCATTCCTCTTTTGATTGATCTACAATCGCAAGTCCTGTATGCGTATCTGTAGCAGTATTTCCATGTCCTGGAAAGTGTTTTGCGCATGCCGATATACCAGCATCATTCAGACCATCCTGCATTCTTACAACATATTCTGCTACCTGATTGGCATCATCTCCAAAGGAACGTAGATGAATAATCGGATTTTCTGGATTATTATTCACATCCGCATCTGGAGCAAATGTCGCACTGATGCCAAGTACCTTTAATTCCTCTCCGATTACCTTGCCTGTGTCATAGGCATACTCTGTATTTCCTGTAGCTCCAACTGCCATATTGCCAGGCATACATGTTCCCTGACCAAGTCTTGTGATGATACCACCCTCTTGGTCTATTCCGATCATCAATGGCAGATCATCTGATTTCATGGCTGCCTGCTGCAGTGCATCAGTTAGGCGAATGGTCTGTTCTGTTGTCTTTGTATTTTCTCCAAATAGAATCATATTACCGATATGATAATCACCGATGATCTGGGCAATTTCGTCATTCATGACCGTTAGATCCTCTGCCTCTTCCATCTCTGCACTTTTCCATGATCGAAAATTGACCAACATCATCTGACCGATTTTCTCATCCAAGGTCATATCCAATAATATTTCATCTGCTAGACTCACTGACTGTTCTTTTTCATTTTTTGGTGTTATGTCAACCTCATTTGCCTGTTGTACAGTCGGTCTATTCCCCGTCTCCTCCGTATCTCCTACTAGAGTATCTCCTGTCGGAGCAGCTTCTACTAAAGTATATTCTGATAAAGTATCTCCTAATGAAGTATTTTCTGTTGGAGTACATGCTGTGAGGGTACCAGTTATAAGAACCGACGCTAAAAATCCTGCTGATATTCTTTTCAGTCTGTTTTTATCCATAAATTTATCATCCTCGTAGATTGATCATTTTCCATTGTGTATTGACGTTCCATTCTCTTTTTTGATTATAGCATACCAACAGACAAAAAAGAAGAAACAGGAATTCATAATCCTGTTTCTCCAAAATTTTTATACAACTCTTAGCTAAAATATCTCTTCAGCAGACCTTCAAAGGCCTTACCATGTCTGGCTTCGTCTCTAGCCATCTCATGAACTGTATCATGAATCGCATCCAAATTTGCTTCCTTTGCGCGTTTTGCAAGATCAAACTTACCCGCTGTGGCGCCATTCTCTGCATCCACTCTCATTTGAAGGTTTTTCTTGGTAGAGTCTGTTACAACCTCTCCCAGCAACTCTGCAAATTTAGCAGCATGTTCTGCTTCTTCATAAGCAGCCTTTTCCCAGTACATTCCGATCTCTGGATAGCCCTCTCTATGCGCAACTCTTGCCATAGCAAGGTACATACCTACTTCTGAGCATTCTCCGTTAAAGTTTGCACGAAGGTCTTCTAGGATATCCTCACTGACACCCTGTGCAATTCCCACTACATGCTCAGCCGCCCATACACGATCGCCTTCCATTGCTTTGAACTTGGATGCAGGTGCTTTGCACTGTGGACAGAAATCTGGAGCAGAATCTCCTTCATGAACATAACCACATACTTGACA
>CAZACC010000081.1:0-903 GCA_964483545.1 uncultured Lachnospiraceae bacterium | reverse complement strand
TGCGCGCAGTCAACCCCGCAGATTGTATCGCTCATATTCTATCCCTCGCTTTTTTTATTATACTGACCCATGAAATGTTCTAGATATTACATCGTTTTGCTGCTCTGGAGTTAATTTGATAAAATTAACTGCATACCCTGATACTCTAATCGTCAGCTGAGGATAATTCTCTGGGTGTTTCTGTGCATCCAGCAAAGTCTCCCTGTTTAGTACATTTACATTCAAATGATGTCCACCTTCTGTTGCATATCCATCTAACATTGTTACTAAGTTATTAATCTGAGCTTCATTTGCCATCATAGTAATTCCTCCTCCTTAATGACCATTTATGTTTGATATCAGTAATCATTATTATTTCTATTTATAATATATCATTAAGGTTTTGATTTGTCTATACCTTTTTATGTTTTTATTTATATACAATTATGCTTTCTTCTGCTTCTTATTGACAACCTCAAAGATAACTGCCACCAGCAGTACAAGCCCTTTGACAATTTTCTGCCAGTCTGTATCTACGCCCATAATGCTCATACCTTGATTGATTACACCGATCAAAGTCGCACCAATGATCATGCCCGGTATACTGCCAGAACCACCATATGCAGATGCTCCACCAACAAAGCAGGAACTGATTGCATCCATTTCATAGTTCGTACCTGCAGTTGGTGTTGCCGATGACAGACGTGCCATCGTAATCATCGTGGTAACCGCTGAAAGGAAGGCCATATTAATATATGCTAAAAAGAATATTTTTCTTGTATCAACGCCTGACATCTTAGCCGCCTCTACGTTTCCGCCGACTGTATAAAAATGTCTTCCCAGAATTGTCTTAGATGCTATAAAGTTATAAATCAACATAATAGCAGCAATCCAAATCAGAATAAACGGAATTCCCTTATACAT
>CAZACC010000080.1:0-10173 GCA_964483545.1 uncultured Lachnospiraceae bacterium | reverse complement strand
AGCTTCATCATTTTGAGCTAACATTTTAATCTCCTCCCATGTATTTGCTTTGAAGATATTAGCCCAGTGATCCAGTTTACAGGCCTTGTCTTCATTGGTTGCGAGTTTGATACTCTTTAATTCTAGCACATTGATACCAATTTTGCCACTGTAAACGTGATTGGTAGCATTTTCCATAAAACGATACTGAGAGTAGAACATCGGATGCTCTTCAAAGAGGATAAAATCCAAGATGTTGATATGTAATAGGGGCAGGATGTCTCCATAATTCTGACCACGAAGAAGATGACAAAAATCCTTACATAGATAGTAGAGAGAGCGTTCAGGCCAATCATCCTGGCTTACAACCTGCATTTCGATGTTCATACGTTGGTCATTGTTAAATAAAATGGCCAGATCCAGGATGACGCTCTTGTTATCAATCGTTTCACCTAATACGATGGGATTCGTGATATCGATGGTTTTGATATCATCATTTGTAATGTTTAACAGGCTGCAGATCAGTCCGCGAAGGACTTCTTCATTTTCCTGCAGGACAGCACGGAACATGTAGTCATTGGTGAGGCTGTAGGGGATTTCTCCGACTGCTTTTTGAAATGCTTCTTCATTTACATTTTTACAGATTGCTGTTATTTTTTTGTTTGCCATAGGCTTCCTCCTTGAGGTGGTGTGAGTTGAGGAAGATTTTAGACAGAGAGAGTTCTTCCTCTGGGTTGATGTGTTACTGATTTGTTTCGAGAAGTGGAATTATTGGCTGAAGTGCCTTGATATTTCCATGAGAGAATCTAGGATCCTCGTGGTGAATGAGTATATACTATCATGAAGATGAAGATAGTACAATATAATATTTATACAGGATTTATACAAATATAAGAATTCTAGAGAGTTTGGACAAGAAGCTTGCTCCATTAGTACTAAACTATCGGTCAAAGGATTCTTGAAGTTTTGAAGAAATGCATTAAAATGCCAAAAAGAATATTGAAGAAATGCAAATAAGAAGTTATACCAGAGTCGGATAAGATGAAAAAGTCTCTGTTGGAATAGGGGTTGCATTTTGTGATGAAAAATAATTATGCTGATCAGTATGCAGTTTTGTTGGAAGCAATTTTAATAAAACCAAAATTGATTCATCAGGAAGAATTTCTGCAATGCGCTTTTTGACATCACGACATCGCCTATAGTGAGTAGAAAAATATTTTCAGATGATATGAATTTTTACATTAGGTTTGGAGCTAATTTAAAAAAAGTCTTGAATATACCAACGGAATAGATTATTATAAAATTACCAATGGAATAACAAGGCGAGAAAGGAGAAACACAGTTGATTGGGCAACCGGGAAGTGAGAAGGGGGGAGCTGCTTTGCTTTCTACACATCAATTAGTAGGAATGCCTTATCATTATGGAATCACGGAACGGGAGATATTCAGTCAAATAGCTTTTATAGATTATGGATATTTCGAAGTTTGATGTGAGTCAGGTACTAAATGTACTAAAAACGAGTAATTTTCCGATTCATAAGTTGTTTAAGGAGTATCGTGAAATCTTTGACTATTTTGATGATTGGATTGTTATTTGTGCAGATGAAGAAAACAGCAATCTCTCTGAAATTATTATGAAAGTTAAGGAAGAAGAACATATTGAAACTATTGAATGGAATAAGAGTATTTTGGTAAGGAGGTAAAATACTCCAATAATCTTTCCTTTCGAGCTTCATCAGAATTCTTATAAGTTTCTACAACATGAAATAATTCTGGATCAATCTGAGAAGAGATAATATAGCTTGTTGGTGAAGCTATGTTAGTTTGACCAGTAAGATATTCAGCAGAAGTATTCAATATATTAGCCATTGTATTAATCACATGCAATGAAGGCATACGTATTCCGGATTCATATCGTACATATGCAGCCTGTGACATGTTCATTCGTCTAGCTGCTTCCAGCTTAGTGATGCCTAATTTCTCCCGACATGAAATGAGTCTTTGCTTATCAAGTAGTAGTTGGAACATGTATTAATCCTCCATTTAAATTTACTGAGATGATCAGACCATATTTCTACGATACTATATTTTTCTTTTTCTCAGCACTCTGTTTTGATAATAAAATCTCCAACATCGCTATCAGATGATTCTCATAAGAAATAATATAAATTGTATCTCTCGAAGGATATCATAACATATCTTGAGCGAACATCTCAATATGCAAAATTGAACAAGATTTTATAGTTTCTTAAGTTGATATTTTGCCCTAACCGTAATAGAATAAATACTATGGAGAGTTATTATGTTAGTTAGGGCATTACGGGATATTTGGGATGCGCTTCGCATGTATAATGAGCAGGCGTTCCGGTTTGGCATCTATGCAATTATGATATATTCAGCGATTTCGCTGATCAGAAGTATGGTAAGAAAAATGCGCGGAAAGCAAAGTCAGCCTATCGGACAGATTTTGTTTCATATCTGCGTATTTGCTGTACTTGGAATTTATTTTTCTTATGTGATTTCACTGACACTCTCAGGACGGGAGGCAGGGAGCAGATCTGGACATATCAATTTGCAGCTGTTCAGTACACTTGGTAATAAGGAAAATTGGAAGATTACAGGAATTGAAAATATTCTTTTATTTATGCCGTATGGGATGTTGGTGCCTATTCTTTGGAGAGTGTACCGTCGCTTCTGGAATCTGGGATTGCTTGCGTTTATTACGAGTACCTCGATCGAGCTTTTACAGCTCGTAACGAGAAGGGGATATTTTGAACTGGATGATATTGTACTGAATACTGCCGGAGCTTTGTTGGGATATATGATTTTTGCTCTGTTTTATTATAGCTTTCGCGCACTGACACATCGGGTACGGGAGAAAAATAGCAGAGAGAATGTAATTCTGATTGCAATGATGCAGCTGCTACCAGTTCTGATCATGGTTTTGATCATTTTCAGCTTTTCTTCCGAGGACGGAAATGCATCTGGAGCTATCAGCGAGAGTCTGACGGAGAAGATGATTATTTGTGTAGATAGGGCATTTTCACTGGATATGACCGATGCTCAGGTCAATCAGGCCGTTGTCGATTTAGAAAAAGGAATCCGAAAGACAGCGCATATAGTGGAGTATGCATTATTGGCTCTGTTTACAGTGATATTTTTATATTGCAGAAGAATGAAACTGATGCCAGCACTGCTGACGACAGAGCTGTTTGTGATTTTGATTGGAGCCTGTGATGAATGGAATCAGTCGCACATAGACGGGAGATACGGTGACCCTGTAGATATCTTGATTGATGCGGGAGGTGCACTGGTCATGCTTGCTGTTTTTGGTGTAATCATGTATAGCAAGGAGCAAAAGGGTGCGAAGTAGTGCATATGGAAAGAGCGAGGAACTGTTCCTCGCTCTTTCGTGTTACACACCTACATATTGCACTGCCTCTACAAAGTGGAGTATCCAAAACCGTTGACAATTGCATCAATCGATTTACCTTCTTTACATAGCGGACAATCCTTATGCGGGTAGTTTTTATAATCGGGTAGATCGGCTGTCGTGAAGAGAGAATCAATCGGAATATCCGAAATCTTATTGACTGCGCTGAATATGGATGCAATGGCTGCTATATGTCCCTTATAATAATCAATACAGTCAAGGCACTTCGAGAGAGTTTTGCCTGTTGTGGTGGAAGCGAGCAGCAATAATACATTTTTATTTTCTATCATCGGAATCAGATTCTGACGGAATATAATCTGTCCAGTCAGGTTGTACTCCGGTGAAGCCACATAGATTGTCTTGTGTGCATTCATGGACATGATTCCAGCATTGGTGAGTTCATCAGCCAGATAAGCGCCGATGACCTCGCAGCCATCCATACAGACAATCGTATCTACGATTGTGGTTGTGTTATACTTCGATGCAATTGCTTTTGCGACAGCCTTCGCTTCGCTCTGACGCATCTTCATAAATGTCATATCTACATAATAATTGACATGTGAGTGAGAGGTCATAAAATGTCCAGGTATTACTCTGAGCCCTACGTCAGGATACCTCTTAGAAATAATTTTCTGTACACGATTTTCCATATGAAAGCCCCCTTATTGATTAGTCAGAATCATGTTATTGTGTACACAATTCCTATATAAACATTATAACTGTTTCCATACTTTTGTGCAACCAAAAAATTGTGTGACACTAGCATCTAACACTAGCCTCTCAGGGGTATCCCACCTGCGGTGAGAGCCCTCCCCTGACTAGCTCATCACTACGGTGACGTTGTATTCTTTCTTTCCTTTTTCGTATGGAATGATGCATCCTGAGACTTCTTTACCGTCTACGATGAGGTTCTTAACACCTTTCTCAACGTTTTCGGGGTTTTTGACTTCAATATGGTAGGTTCCTTCTCTGAACTTTCTAGTCAGTGTGAAATCGCCAAAGTCCTTTGGTGTACAAGGGTCAACGGATAGTCCCTGATGTGTCGGATATACACCGAGGATATACTGTGAAATGTTAACAAAAGTCCATGCAGCAGTACCTGTCAGCCAGCTGTTCTTAGCTTCGCCGTGGAACTTGGCATCTCTTCCTGCTACCATCTGAGCATATACATATGGCTCTGTCCTGTGGATTTCACTAATCTCTTCTGTATAAGCAGGGCATGTCTTCTGATAGACCTCAAATGCTCTGTCACCACGACCAATAACAGTTTCTGCAATCGAGATCCATGGATTGTTGTGGCAGAAGATACCTGCATTTTCTTTATATCCAGGCGGATAGGAGCTGACTTCACCAAGTTCAACGTGATACTCTGTGTAAGCCGGCTGTAAAATCATAACACCATATTTGGTATCTAGTTTTTCTTTTACGGAATCCAGAGCCTTCTGAGCGAGACCTTCCTTGACCCCGATGCCTGCTAATGAGCAGAAGCCCTGAGGCTCGATGAAGATCTGACCTTCCTTGCACTCCTTGGAGCCGATCTTCTTGCCGTATGCATCATATGCACGCACGAACCATTCACCATCCCAGCCTGCATCCAGGACGGCATTGTACATCTGATCAACCTCCGCTAGAGCACGCTTTGCCTCGTCAGGCTTGCCAATCAGCTCACAAAGCTCAGCATATTCACGACCATATTTTACAAACATACCTGCAATAAAGACAGATTCAGCGACAGGTCCTTCGGAAGGTCCGAAGGTCTGGAAGGATTCTCCTGGTTGCTCTGAGAAGCAGTTCAGGTTCAGACAGTCGTTCCAGTCAGCACGTCCAATCAAAGGCAGCTTGTTTGGCCCTTTATGATTTACTATATAGTCAAAGGACCGTGTTAAGTGGTTGAAGAGTGGGGTAGCTTTGCTCTCGTCATTATCAAATGGTGTCATAATATCAAGGATAGAGAAATCTCCAGTCTCTCTGATATATGCAGATGTACCAGCTATCAGCCACAACGGATCATCATTGAAGCCGCTTCCGATATCAGAGTTGCCCTTCTTGGTGAGAGGCTGATATTGATGGTAAGCGCTACCGTCTTCAAACTGTGTAGAGGCAATATCGATGATACGCTCTTTGGCACGATCTGGAATCAAATGTACGAATCCAAGCAGATCCTGACAGGAATCACGGAAGCCCATTCCACGACCGATACCTGACTCAAAGTAGGAAGCAGAACGTGACATGTTGAAGGTAACCATGCACTGATATTGGTTCCAGATGTTGACCATACGGTTTACTTTATCGTTGGAGGATTGAACGGTATATTTAGCGAGTAGTTCTTTCCAGTAGGTCTGCAGTTCTGCAAATACTTTATCCACATCACTGTCTGTCTGGTAACGTGAGAGCATTTCCTCAGCGGGTTTCTTATTAATGATTCCGTGAGATTCCCATTTCTCTTCTTTCTTATTTTCGATATAGCCGAGAACGAAAATCAAGGATTTGCTTTCGCCCGGTGCCAGTTCTACATTTAACTGCTGAGAAGCAATCGGAGCCCATCCACTAGCTACTGAGTTCGTACATTTGCCGTTTTCGACTACCAGAGGCATATCTGCACCACGGTATGCACCGAGGAATTCATCACGAATCGTATCAAAGCCATCGATCTTTGCATTTACAGAATAAACGGCATAATGATTACGACGTTCTCTGTATTCAGTCTTGTGATAAATGGTTGAGCCAATGACCTCTACCTCACCGATGCTTAGGTTTCTCTGGAAGTTTGTCATATCATCTATAGCATTCCACAGACAGAACTCAACATAAGAAAAGAGGGATATCTTTTTTGCTGTGTTTGAATTGTTCGTAAGAACAATGCGGCTGATCTCACAGGTGTCATTCATGGGAACGAAAGTCAGACAGGATGCCTGCAGTTCGTTTTTGGAGGATGTGAATTTGCTGTATCCCAAGCCATGACGGCATTCATAGGAATCAAGCTCCGTCTTTGTCGGCTGCCATCCAATATTCCAGATGTCCTTACCATCTTTAATATAGAAGTACTTACCATTTGTATCTGTCGGAATATCATTGTAACGATAACGTGTAAGTCGGAGCAGCTTGGCATCTTTGTAGAAAGTATAGCCGCCGCAAGTGTTGGAAATCAATGAAAAGAAATCATTGCACCCAAGATAATTGATCCATGGCAACGGAGTCTTTGGGGTCGTAATGACGTACTCAGCGTTGCTGTCATCGAAATAACCAAATTTCATAATAATTCTCTCCAATCGTAGTGTTTAATAAATGAACGAGTGACCTAATGCACAATTTACTTGAACGATTAAGTAAAATAGGGTAAAAATCCCCCTACAAGAAAAATTATACATGATAGTTTTGATAAAATCAATCACAAATATGAAAAATCAGAAACAATCAAAGAAAATAATAACCAAAAAAACAAGGATATTTTGTGCAATTCATAAAAAACAGACAAAAAAACAAGAAAGGGGCTTGAAATTATTTGGAAATTGGGTTATAGTTAATAGACGAAAACGATTAAGGTGGCAACGGGAGGAACACTATAGTGGTATCGATGAAAGACATAGCTAATAAGTGCGGTGTATCAGTTGCTACAGTCAGCAAAGCATTAAACGATCACAATGACATTGGTGTGAAAACAAAGAAAGAGGTCAGAAGAATCGCCAAGGAATTGGGCTATTTTCCCAATTCGTCAGCGAGAGCCCTGAAGACCAGACGTACCTATAATATAGGTGTTCTATTTGTAGATGAAGGACGCAGCGGTCTGACTCATGACTATTTTGCAAATGTACTGGATAGTTTTAAGGTCACTGCAGAGGTGAATGGTTTTGATATTACGTTTATTAACTGTATAAGCCGCAAAGACAGAATGTCATATCTGGAACACAGCCTATATCGTGGTGTGGACGGGGTAGTCATAGCGTGTGTGGATTTCTATGATCCGGATGTGGTGGAGCTGATACATTCCGAGCTTCCAGTTGTTACGATTGATCATGTATTCGATTATAGAATTGCAGTTGTTTCAGACAATATCAAGGGTATGCATGATTTATTACATTATGTATATGAAAATGGTCATCGCAAGATCGCATACATCCATGGTGATGATACATCCGTTACTCAGAACCGTCTGGGAAGCTTCTACAGAACAATGGAGGAATTGGGGATAGACACGCCTGATGAGTATGTAAAGTCCAGCTTTTACAGAAATCCAGAAAAGGCAGCTGGATTGACAAAGGAGCTGCTAGAACTTAAAAATCCGCCAACATGCATCGTATATCCAGATGATTACTCTTGTATTGGCGGTATCAATGCGATTAAAGAAAAGAAACTGAAGATACCAAGAGATATTTCGGTCGTGGGATATGATGGAACATATATATCACAGATTATGGATCCGATACTGACGACTGTGAAACAGGATACAAGAGAAATCGGCAAGGTTGCAGCCGAGAAGTTGATTAAATTAATTGAGAATCCCAAAACGACCTTGATTGAAAAGATTGTGATAGAAGGCAAGGTGCTAAATGGAGCATCTGTTGGCAGAGTACAGTAACTGTACCTGATTGAAACATCGGTTATTCATTTTGGAAATACTCCTTCATGATGCCCCTTGTTGTAACGTACGAAAGTGCATGCAGCAAGGGGTTCCTTTTTGCTAAAAAACTTTTATTTTATTAGGGTCATATTATGGTGATTGTACATAAAGTAGTTGCAATTAAGCAAATATTAGTTTAAAATTAAGTTAAAAAAATAATATTTTGCTTAGGCAAGAAGCGATTGGCAGAGAGGATAAGAATATGATGATGGTTGAGGAGATGAGAGAACATCTGACGAGTAAGATCATTCCGTTCTGGAAAAATATGAGGGATGATGAATACGGCGGATATTACGGATGGCTGGATTATGATCTGCAATTAGATAAAAAGGCTGTCAAGGGCAGTATTCTGAATAGCAGAGTGATGTGGTTTTTTTCTAATGCCTATATGCTATTGCAGGACCATGCCTTGTTAGATGAGGCAAAGCATGCATATGAGTTCATGAAGAAATTCTGTGTAGACGAACAGTACGGTGGTGTTTATTGGTCTGTTCATTATGATGGAACAGTGGATGATTCGACGAAGCATACTTATAATCAGGCATTTTCCGTCTATGCACTATCCTCTTATTATGATGCATCAGGCGATCAGGAAGCACTGGAGCTGGCACAGAAGCTACAGCATCTGATTGAAGAGAAATGTACGGACAATATCGGTTATCTGGAGGCATTTACGAGAGATTTTCAGCCAGAAAGCAATGAGAAGCTTTCTGAGAACGGCGTTATGGCAGAGAAGACGATGAATACGCTGCTGCATGTATTTGAGGCGTATACAGAGCTTTATCGTGTCAGCCATGATGAGAAGGTGGCAGACAGGCTGCGTTTCATGCTGGATTTGGTTGCAGATCAGATTTATAATCCTGTAAAACATCGTCAGGAGGTATTCTTCGATTCAAAGTACAACAGTATTTTGGATATGCACTCCTACGGACATGATATAGAGACTGCGTGGCTGATAGACAGGGGCTGTGAGGTATTAGGAGATCAGGCATATATCGAGAAGCTACTACCAGTTACGAAGGATCTGACGGCAGAGACCTACCGACGTGCTTTTGTGAACCATTCTCTGTTAAATGAATGTGTGAATGGAAAGGATAATCTGTGGCGTATCTGGTGGGTACAGGCAGAGACAGTAGTCGGCTTCTACAACGGTTATGAAAAGGATCCGTCGAAGAAGGAGTATCTGCAGGCGGCTGAGGACGAGTGGGATTATATTAAGAAATATATGATCGACCCGAGAGAGGGGTCGGAATGGTACTGGCGGGTAGACGAGAACGGCAATCCGGATCAGGAGAAGCCAGTGGTAGAGCCATGGAAATGCCCGTATCATAACGGAAGAATGTGTATGGAAATCATAAGGAGGAACGAACATGCTGCATCCTAATTACTATGTGGAGTTAGAGAAACACAACAAGGTAATCTCCACTCCAAACAGAAAATCTGATATTTACAACGGCATTTTCGACAGGTGGATCAATCCTGTCGTGACGAGAAGACATATTCCACTGACGTGGAAATATGATCTGGATATGAATACAAATCCGTATTTTATGGAGCGCCTGGGAGTCAATGCGGTCATGAATTCGGGAGCGATTGAACTGAACGGCAAGTTCTACCTTGTATGCCGTATCGAAGGGAATGACAGAAAATCCTTCTTCGGTGTGGCAGAGAGTGACAATGGAGTGGATGGATTCCATTTCTGGGATTATCCGATTCTGTTAGAGGATACCTGCCCAGAGGAGACCAATGTATATGATATGCGTCTGACAAAGCACGAGGATGGCTATATCTATGGTGTATTCTGTTCAGAGTCCAAGGATACATCCGTGAATGATCTGTCGGCAGCAGTTGCAGCGGCAGGCATTGTGCGTACGAAGGATTTGAAGACGTGGGAGAGACTGCCAAATCTGAAAACCCTGAATTCTCCGCAGCAGAGAAATGTAGTGCTGCATCCTGAGTTCGTGAATGGCAAGTATGCTTTCTATACAAGACCTATGGATGATTTTATCGACACAGGTTCAGGCGGCGGAATTGGCTTCGGACTGTGTGACGATATTACTCATGCTGTGATAGATGAAGAAGTGATGACAAGCAAGAGAAAGTACCATACAATTACTGAGGCTAAGAACGGTGCAGGTGCTGT
>CAZACC010000079.1:0-10344 GCA_964483545.1 uncultured Lachnospiraceae bacterium | reverse complement strand
GTGTTACTCATTTTGTTTGGCCCTCCATTTTATATAAATAATTTGATTGAACATTGGAATCGAAGTGCTGTTGCATATCGATTATCGATGCGAAATACTAAAGAAACCGCAGAAATTCGCACATATTTGATTATAACACAACTTTTTAAAAGTGGATAGAATGAAATTAAGTTTTTTTCACTAGATTTATCCGACTATTTATTTGTAATTTGTGATTTGTTTAATAATATATGTGATTTATCTTCCCATGTTAAGAAGATTGAGACTATTTTAATTTCTTCGTTCCTATATATCCAGTTTTAACTGAATCTCTTCTTCTGCTTCTCTCTTGAAATCTTCGAAACGATCTTGCCTTAACAATGGCAAATCATCAAGAGATTTTACTCCAAATGCTCTTAGGAACTCTTCCGTCGTGCCAAATAGCAGCGGTCTGCCTGGAGCATCCAGTCTGCCCAGTTCCGTGATCAGATTGTATTCAATCAGCTTATTCACTGCATGATCACAGCTGACCCCTCTGATCTTCTCTATTTCCAGTCTTGTAACCGGCTGCTTATATGCCACAATAGACAATGTTTCAAGCAGTGTATCAGTTAGCACTAAATTCTTCGGTACCTTAGTGATTCTAACCAGATACTCATACATCTCATTTTTGGTACACATCTGAAAGGAACCATCCAGCTCAATAATGGTAATCCCACGATCCTGTGACTGGTAGTTCTCTATCATTTGATTTAAAATACTTTGTGTTTCCTCTGGTTCCCGTCCGATTGTCATAGCAAGCTTCTTGAGTCCAACCGAATGCCCCATGGAAAACAGAATTGCCTCCAAAACCGCCTCTGGATTTTCCACTGGCACAATTGCCTCATCCTGAAATTCCGTCACGTCACCGTCCTGCTCAGCCTCTGGTATTGACTCTGGTTCTCCTAACTCTACAGGTATCACCTCATCCAGTATTTGATCAAACTCCGAGTTCATAGTATCATCCATAAATGTTGATTACATCCTTCCTGAATATGTGTGCCATAACACAATTATGCAGCTTCCTTCGCCGTGATCATAATATCATCAAAAATGTCATCCTGCATAATCAAAATCTTTCCAGTCTTCATCAGTTCTAGTATAATAAGGAACGTCACCACCACTTCCATCTTAGTCGACTGAACCTCCAACAGATTTCTAAAGCTGAATTTATTATGTGTCTTTAAATAATCCTCAATATAGACTGTTTTCTCTTCCATATTGATTTCATCTTTTTCAATCTTACCAAATTTGCTGCGCAGCGGATCCACTTTATCCTCCTGCCTTTTCATGATGGATTTGAAGATCTGGTTTAGCTTTGTCAAATCCATATCTCCCACCAGTACATCGTAATCTATCGGTTGTGAAAAATCTGCCACTTCCTTCGGCATCGTCGGATGCTTAAATATATTTTTGCCTGCATCGATCTGCTGATCACGCAGTTCATATGCCATATATTTATACATTTTATATTCAATCAGTTTCTGTACCAGCTCTGCTCTTGGATCCTCTTCTTCTCCATCCTCGTTGACTTCCTTCGGCAGCAGCATCTTGCACTTGATATCTAATAATGTGGCTGCCATCACTAGAAATTCACTCATGATATCCAGATCCTGAGTATCCATCTGTTTGATATATTCTAGATACTGTTCCGTAATCAACACAATCGGAATATCATAAATATCCACCTTATTCTTTTCAATCAAATGTAACAACAAATCCAGTGGACCCTCAAATGTCTGTAGTTTAAATGTTAAATCCATGATTATCCCCCTTAGGAATTCCCCTTTGTTTTTTTCAGATCTACGCAGAGCACCTCTGCCCTATTCCAAATACGAATTGGTATTGTGTGTGATCCAATCCCTCGGCTCAAAAGCATTGTCGTGCTGCCGCTTCGAAACTCTCCTGCATCATATTTAGGAAACAGCTTCAGCTGAGGAGAAACTACACCGCCCAGCAACGGAAGACGTATGACACCACCATGAATATGCCCTGAAACGATTAGGTCAGGCTCCCATGCCGCATACTCTGGAAAATGCTCTGGATTATGTGCCAGCAGAATCGTATAGTTCTCTTTGTTCACATCTCCAAAAATATTCTGTAAATACCTTGGCGGCAGATGCTTTGTCCTCAGTTTGCGATAATACTCATGTTCAAGGTTCAGTCCATATACCGTAATACCAGCCTCTGGTATCCTGACTGTTTCATTTTCCATGATATGTACGCCGCATGCTGCCAATTTCTCACTTAAATCCTCATATTGTCCTGGGAAAATATCTGGCTGTCTTCTAAACTTTTCTTCATGATTGCCCATTCCATAATAAACAGGATACTTCTCTGCAAGCTTGCCTATGAACTGTATCGTTGGCGCATAGTCATAATGCAACTCCATTGAAGATGTCACCATATCACCAGCAAACATAACTGCATCGGGACGGAGATTATCGATTGCTTCCAAAAGAGGTTCATTGTGTTCACCAAATACTTTGTCATGAAGATCAGACAAAAAAACAATCCTATAATGCTCTCTAGATAAACAGGTTGAATGATACTCATAAAAAGAAATACAGAATTCTTTACTTTCTTTATAAATTATAATTGCTATCACGGCTGCCAATACTGCTACTGTGCCGATGATTCCTGCTATCAGCATATATCATCCCCAAATCTAAATGTGTGACATTTATCGTTTCACTCTACAACATCTTGTATTATATCATGGTTTTTTTTAAAATTCAACGAAAAAAAGTCCTTGATCGTTTGACCAAGGACTTAATTTGCTTTAGTTATATTTTCTTTTTCTTGCTGCTTCTGACTTTTTCTTACGTTTTACGCTGGGCTTCTCATAATGCTCTCTTTTGCGAATCTCCTGCTGAATACCAGCCTTAGCACAGTTTCTTTTAAAACGACGTAAAGCGCTATCTAAAGTCTCATTATCTTTTACGATTACATTTGACATAGTCTCACACCTAACCTCCCCTCCAGTCCTATATTGTGCATCATACGACTGTACGGGTATTTTCATTGCACTACATAAGATTATAGCATAATTTCCAATTTCGTCAACTATTTTTTTCTGAATTACACTGAATTGATTCACTCTTTGATTTGATTGACTCTATTTTATGATATTTATTTCAGCTGACCATCCAATACCTTCGCTGCTTCTGCAAGTGCCGCATCTACTCCTGCCGGATTTTTACCGCCTGCCTGAGCCATGTTCGGACGTCCGCCGCCACCGCCGCCTACTAATCCAGCAATGCCCTTGATCAGATTGCCAGCATGTGCTCCCTTTGCCATAGTGCCATCCGTCGCCATAGCGATTAGGTTCACCTTTTCATCTGTAGTTGAGATAATCACAACGACACCTTCACCTAGTCTATCCTTTAACTGATCACCCAGATCACGCAGTCCATTCATATCTACGCCATCTACCTTAGTTGCTAATAATTTAACACCTTTGATTTCTATCACCTGATCCATGACATCACCCAGAGCATCTTTCGCCGCCTTGCTCTTCAAAGAATTGATCTCACTCTGCAGTGCTTTCCTCTCGGCTATCATATGTTCTAGCTTCTCTGCCAAAGATGCTGGACTTGTATTAACAATCTGAGCTGCTTTTTCAACTGTAGCCTCGAGTTCCTTGTAATATGCAAATACTCCATTGCCAGTCAATGCCTCTATTCTTCTGACGCCAGCCGCAATACCTGCTTCGGAAATGATTTTAAATGCTGCAATCGTACTGGTATTCTTTACATGTGTACCACCACACAGTTCTGTTGAAAAGTCTCCCATCTTTACGACGCGCACCTTTTCGCCATACTTCTCTCCAAACAGCGCCATTGCGCCTGTCTTTTTTGCATCTTCTACAGTCATTTCCTGTGTGTCTACAATCAGACCTGCCATAATTTCATCATTCACGATCTGCTCTACCTGTGCAATCTCCTCCGATGTCATTGCAGAGAAATGGCTAAAGTCAAAACGCAGTCTGTCAGCATTGACAAATGAACCCGCCTGCTCTACATGTGTACCAAACACCGTACGAAGAGCCTTCTGCAGCAGATGTGTTGCACTGTGGTTTTTGCATGTATTATTTCTATTTGTATCATCTACCGTCAATGTCACCTGATCACCCTTTTTTAACATACCACTGATGACCTTACCGATATGACCAACTTTGCCGCCCAAAAGCTTCACGGTATCTTCTACCTTGAATTCACTGCCGTCTATAGATATGATTCCTATATCTGCAGACTGTCCGCCCATAGACGCATAAAATGGTGTTTCCTTTACAATAACAGTTCCGACCTGACCATCTGTCAATGCATCCACAACCTCATCCTCTGTCGTCAATGCTGTGATTTCCGACCTATGTGTCAGTCTGTCATAGCCCACAAAAATCGAAGTCAATGCAGGATCTAATTCCTCGTATACAGTTGCATCTGCTCCCATATAATTTGTGACCTTACGCGCATTACGCGCCTGTTCCTTCTGTTCCCTCATAGCCGTTGCAAAGCCCTCTTCATCAACACTGAAATTCTTTTCTTCCAGAATCTCTTTGGTCAGATCAAGTGGAAAACCATATGTATCATGCAGCTTAAATGCAACTGGACCATCCAGTACCGTCTTGCCAGACTGTTTCATATTTTCACACATATCGTTTAAAATACTCAGGCCCTGATCGATCGTCTTATTAAATTTATTTTCTTCTTCTGTTAATACGTTAAAGATAAAATCCTTCTTATCAAACAGCTCTGGATATCCATCCTTGGAGCCCTCTATCACTGTCTCTGACAGCTTTGCCAGGAAAACGCCCTGTATTCCGAGCAGTCTCCCGTGTCTGCTGGCACGTCTGATAATTCTGCGAAGAACATAGCCACGCCCCTCTTTGGATGGCATAATACCATCTGAGATCATAAAAGAAGCCGAACGGATATGATCCGTTACGATGCGGATCGAGACATCCCATTTATCTTCCTGATGATATTCCTTGCCTGCAAGTTCACATACCTTTTGACGGAGCTCATAAATCGTGTCCACATCAAATATGGACTCTACATCCTGTACAACTGCCGCCAGTCTCTCCAGACCCATACCTGTGTCAATATTTTTATTTTCTAACAGTTCATAGTTTCCTTTTCCATCACTATCAAACTGCGTAAATACATTGTTCCATATCTCAATATATCTGTCACAATCACATCCAACTGTACAGCCAGGCTTGCCACAGCCATACTTTTCTCCGCGATCATAGTATACCTCTGAGCAGGGACCACATGGACCTGAGCCATGCTCCCAGAAGTTATCCTCCTTGCCAAAGCGGAAAATACGTTCTGCCGGAACTCCGATTTCCTGATTCCAGATGTCAAACGCTTCATCATCCTCCAAATATACAGAAGGGTACAGCCTGTCTGCTTCTAATCCAGCTACCTCAGTCAGAAATTCCCATGTCCATCCAATTGCCTCATGTTTAAAATAATCTCCAAAGGAAAAATTTCCAAGCATTTCAAAAAAAGTACCATGACGTGCAGTTTTTCCAATATTCTCTATATCTCCAGTGCGAATACATTTCTGACACGTCGCCACTCTCCTACAGGGTGGCACTTCCTGCCCCGTAAAATATGGCTTTAACGGTGCCATACCAGCATTGATCAAGAGCAGACTGTTATCGTTATGCGGTACAAGAGAAAAACTTCTCATGACCAGATGTCCCTTACTCTCAAAGAAATCTAAAAACATTTTTCTTAATTCATTTACACCGTACTTTTTCACTGTACTTCCTCCCAGATGATTCAAGTATTTCTCACATTTCTGAATATTAATAGATTATAGTTATTTTTTTCAGCATTGTCAATTATGCTTTTCTTTTTCTGAGTGCAGCAATTCCCACAGCCATGACTATCGGAAAAACAATGGCAAACAGCATGCCTGTTTTCAACGGACTACCGGTCAGCAGCAGTAAATTGTTCATTCCGCCTTTTTCCGCACTGCCGGAAATCAATCCAACCAGTGACGGACCCGAAGAACATCCAATATCACCACCTAATGCAAGCAATGCATACATGGCCGTACCACCCGCTCTGCAGTACTCCCCTGCCAGGCTGAATACACCCGGCCACATAATTCCGACTGAAAAACCGCACATCGCACACCCCATCAGAGATAAGACTGGATGCGGTGCAAAAACCGTGACTAAATAACTGATAATACACAGGATACTGCTTCCAGCTATGAACTTTTTTAAGTCCATACGATATCCCCATTTACCATAGATAACCCTGGCAATTCCCATACAGATGGCAAAAGCACACGGTCCGAGCAAATCTCCCATCGTCTTGCTCACGCCCAGTCCCATCTCCGCAAACAGAGAGGACCATTGTGACATCGCCTGTTCTGAAGCCCCTGCACAAATCATCAACAGTAATAGCAGCCAGAATATCTTCAGTGTAAATACCTTTCGTAATGGCATCAGCTCATCATCCTCTACCAGCTTGCATAATGGTACTTTCGTAAATAAAACTAGCGCAATCAACGGAACGACTGACCAAATGATAGGTAGATACATCCAGTTTGAAATACCAAACACATTAAAATACAATGTTGAAATCAAAACAACCCCTACATGACCCCAGCAGTAAAATGAATGTAAAAGACTCATGGCCGAGTCCTTTTCATCTCCTGGCAGCGCCTCGATGATCGGGCTGACCAGTACCTCCAACAAGCCTCCTCCAATCGCATTAATCACTGTTGCAATGACCAGCCCAGCATATGCATTCGACATGACATTTGGTAAGATACCTAGTGCGAACAGCCCAATGGCTGATAGTATAAATGCAAACATAGTACAGAACCGGTATCCGAGTCTGTCCACAAATTTAACAGATACAAAATCTACCAGAATCTGTACACAAAAATTAATCGAAATCAAACCGCTAATCGCAGCAAGTGATATTCCGAACTGATTATGAAATGTTAAAAATAACAAGGGTGCTAGGTTATTAATAATTGCCTGATTAACATATCCGATATAACAGGCATATTTTGTATGCTTATAGGTCAGTTTCATGTTCCGTTCTCCAACTCATATCTTTCTATTATAATAGGTGTACTCCATGCTCTTCCGCATACGCTGTGACATCATCTGGCCAGATAGAACTCTGCACTTCTCCAATGTGCGCCTTCTTCAGGAAGAACATACAGATTCTGGACTGACCGATGCCTCCTCCGATTGTATAAGGCAGTTTTCCCTCCAGCAGCGCCTTCTGGAATGGAAGCTCTGATCGCTGTGGGCAGCCAGCCTTGACTAACTGTTCCTTTAAAGCCATCTCGTCTACTCTGATTCCCATAGATGAAAGCTCCAATCCGATTCCGAGCAACGGATAGTCTACTATAATATCCCCATTCAGACTCCAGTCATCGTAGTCTGGCGCACGTCCGTCATGTCTCTCTCCTGATGCCAGCTTATCACCGATCTGCATGATAAAAACTGCACCATATTTTTTAGCTGCTTCACATTCACGTTCTTTTCCAGTCATAGACGGATATGCATCTTCTAATTCTTGTGTCGTGATAAATGTAATTTCAGTCGGCAATACCTTGTTTATTTCTGAATATCTTGCATTGATAAATACTTCTGTATTCTTGAGCGCTTCATACACCTTGCATACAATACTCTTCAGTGTATCCATAGTACGCTCTTCCCGATCGATAATAAGTTCCCAGTCCCATTGATCTACATAGATTGAATGAATATTATCTGTGTCCTCATCACGTCTGATTGCACTCATGTCTGTATAAAGACCCTCGCCATGTGTGAAGCCGTATTTCTGCAAGGCCATTCTCTTCCACTTTGCAAGTGAATGTACGATTTCCACCTTTGCATCGCCCTGCTCCTTGATTCCAAACGAAACCGGCCGTTCCACGCCGTTCAGATTATCATTCAAGCCAGACTCTGGCTTGACAAATAAAGGAGCTGATACTCTTGTCAGATTTAGTTCTTTTGCAAGTGCTCTCTCAAAATAATCCTTTACATCCTTAATTGCGATTTCTGTTTCTTTAATTGTTCCGTTACACTGATATCCTTCAGGGATTATAATATTTTTCATTGATAGATCCTCCTGATCCTGATTGTTTTACAAATGAAACGGCACGCATCACACATTGACGCGTGCCAACTTTATTCATATTATCACGTTCAGAATCGTTTTTCCAGTCCTAAGATAAAATTGGTGATGTGAAACCTTCCGTATACTTTTTATTTTATTTGAACTTTATTTTTGTTTGTGTTTGACTGATTAGCTTCGACAAACAACAATTTCTTCTGATCTGTTTTATCATTAAGCATAACTGACGGTTTCTACACGAAGCAGGTTTGTTCCTCCCGTTGTATCCAACGGTATACCTGCTGCAATCACCACAGTATCTCCTGTCTCTACAACATCAATCTGCTTCGCACATGCAATAGCATGATCAATCAGCTCCTCCTGTGTTTGCTGGTAACGCGCAAGCACTGGATATACACCCCAAGATAATGCAAGCTGATGAAAAGTCTTCAGCTCCGGAGTCGCTGCAACGATAGGCTCCAGTGGACGGAACTTTGACATACGTCTCGCTGTCTGACCATATTTCGTAACCGCAATAATTGCCTTTGCTCCTATATCACGTGCTGTCGTACAGGCAGCATCACATACCGCATTTGTAATATCATTCTGATCCATAACATATCTGACAGAATTCTTCTGTTCAATTTCAAAATAATCCCTTTCTGCCTGACGTGCTATCTTCGCCATAACCTCCACTGTCAGCACTGGATACTTACCCATTGCTGTCTCACCTGACAGCATGACTGCACTCGTTCCATCAAAAACTGCATTTGCAACATCCGTAATCTCTGCTCTCGTCGGATGCGGATGTTCAATCATGGACTCCAGCATCTGTGTTGCAGTAATGACCATCTTGCCTGCCTTATAGCATGCTGTAATAAATCTTTTCTGCAGACCCGGAAGACGCTCATACTCTACTTCAACACCCATGTCTCCTCTTGCTACCATGATGCCGTCAGAATGACTGAGTATCGCATCAAAATTTTCGATGCCTTCAACATTTTCAATCTTAGAAATCAGCTTGATATTCTTTCCGCCATAGTAATCCACAAAATTTCTAAGTTCTTTAATATCCTCCTCGCAACGTACAAAAGAGGCCGCTATAAAGTCAACGTCCTGTTCCACGCCAAAACGTACATCATCCTTATCAACCTGACTCATATATGGCATATTCAAGTGAACACAAGGAACATTAATTCCCTTATGGTTGCTGACCATACCACCATTCATGACATCGCATATAATATCCGTATCTGTACACTCCCTAACACGCAGCTCTATACTTCCGTCATCAATTAAAACCGTATTTCCAGGCTCTAAATCCTGTGGAAGCTCATGATAGGTAATGGAAACAATTTCTTCCGTTCCCACGACATCCCGTGTCGTCAAAGTAAACTGTGCCCCCTCCTTCAGTTCTACTATTTCCTGTTCAAAATCTCCAGTTCTAATCTCCGGACCTTTGGTATCAAGCATAATTGCCAGCGGTACCCCGACATCCTCCCTAATCCTCTTGACCATATCAATGGTTTCCTGATGATACTCATGTGTACCATGGGAAAAATTTAGTCTGGCAACATTCA
Organism: uncultured Lachnospiraceae bacterium; assembly: GCA_964483545.1. GTDB lineage: Bacteria > Bacillota > Clostridia > Lachnospirales > Lachnospiraceae > JAAYYM01. The sequence goes on along the minus strand of CAZACC010000079.1, from coordinate 644 downwards.
TACCCTTGTCTATCATTTGTCTGAGTACGTCCTCCTGTCTGCTTGTAGGTCCTAATGTGCAGACAATCTTAGTTTTCTTCATAATATCCTCCATTTATATCTGTTTATCTATATACTTTGTATAGTTTAACATAAGTTTCTATAGATTCCTACCCAGCATCTATAAAAAAGATGTTCAGATTTTGATTTGATTTTAATTTGCAAAATTTTCCTGTTTACAAATAATAGCTGTATCTGTTATTATATATACAACTTAATTTTGTATTCTTAACGGATACAGCAAGGAGTTACTATGGATAAAGAACCAAGCAATGATACACAGGAGCAATACCCTGATGGAAACTTTACAAATGACATATCTCTTGGGCAATTCGCTGAGGAACTGCTAAAGTTAGACAATGCTCAACGTCAGGAGCTCGTCCGATATGCAAAAAAATTGCAAAACAAATCTTAATTCACACTGTCTCCATATAAATGCATCAATCAATAAAAACCCAAAGAAGAACGAGTACAACTATCTGTACTCGTTCTTCTTGTTTATCGACCCTCTTTACTTAGTGGCTCCCAGTACCGCCTGTGCAGCAGCCAATCTTGCAATCGGAACTCTGAACGGTGAACAGGACACATAATCCAGTCCCACCTTA
>CAZACC010000078.1:0-10666 GCA_964483545.1 uncultured Lachnospiraceae bacterium | reverse complement strand
ATCAATACATCGCGGACAAAATCATATCTGTCCTCTTCTGCGCATTTCTCAATCAATTCAATGAGCTGCCTTCTTCTAATTACATAAATACCGCAGGAAATCGTATTAGATCTTGCTAACATCGGCTTTTCTTCAAATTCTTCGATACGGGATTCCTCGTTCATCCTTACGATCCCAAATCTCTCTACGTCCTCCTCTGGTCCAATTTCCTTACAGATCACTGTAATATCAGCCTTCTTCTCAATGTGATACTCCAACACTTTGTTATAATCCATTTTATAAATACCGTCTCCTGAAGCAATCACCACATAAGGCTCGTGGGAACTCTTTAGAAAATTCAGATTCTGAAAAATAGCATCTGCCGTGCCGCGATACCAAGAACTGTTTTCCTGTGTTACTGTAGGTGTAAATACAAATAAACCACCCTGTTTACGTCCAAAGTCCCACCATTTTGAAGAACTCAGATGCTCATTCAGGCTTCTTGCATTGTACTGTGTAAAGACAGCCACCCTCTGGATATGTGAATTGCTCATATTGCTTAAAGCAAAGTCGATACTTCTATAGCTACCTGCCACGGGCATTGCTGATATCGCTCTCTTGTTGGATAATTCTTTCATCCTAAAGCTGTTGCCGCCTGCTAATATGATTCCAATTGCTCTCATGCTTCATCACCTGCCTTAATCAATGATTTTCCACTTGGGAGTAAACCGTTCCAGTAATCAGACGGTTCTGTTTTTCCCGAGATGACCGTATTCTTTCCAACGTTGATTCCTGCAGGAATTTCAGAATTCTCGCCAATGGTCACGATTCCGTTTGCATAGATATTTGGGTCGGTCTCGTTAGGAACTTCATCACCTATTCCCAGATGAACATTGTTCTGAACGATAACATTTTCTGCGATGATTGCTTTATTCAGTTCACAGTCATCTCCAATCACTACCTCATTCATGATAATGGAGTCTCGGACAACCGTGTTCTTACCAATCGTTACACCACACCCGATTACAGAGTTGTAAATCCTGCCATAAATATTGGCACCTTCACCAATGATGCACTTTTCTACAACACTGTCTCCAGATATGTACTGTGGAGGCAGGATATCGCTCTTCGTATAAATCTTCCAATACTCTTCATATAAATTAAACTCGGGGATAATATCAATCAACTCCATATTTGCTTCCCAATAGGAGTTCAGCGTTCCGACATCCTTCCAATATCCATTATATTCATAAGCAAAGAGTCGTCCGCCATTCTCATGACAATGCGGAATCACATGCTTTCCAAAATCCAGTGCCTGCTGCTCTGCCTTCGCAATCAACGCCTGTTTTAATGTTTTCCAGTTAAAGATGTAAATACCCATGGATGCAAGGTTGCTCCGTGGATTCTCTGGCTTTTCTTCAAAATCTACAATCTTTCTGTTTTCATCTGTGATAACAATACCAAATCGCTTGGCTTCCTCGAGAGGCACTGGCATTGCCGCCAATGTCACGTCAGCATTATTTGCTTTGTGGAAGTCCAGCATGACTTCATAGTCCATCTTGTATATATGATCTCCTGATAATATCAATACATATTCAGGATTAAAGGTTTCCATATAGTCCATGTTTTGGTAAATAGCATTTGCCGTGCCTGTATACCATTCACTGTTTCCTGTCTTTTCATAGGGCGGAAGCACTGTTACACCGCCGATATTTCTGTCCAAATCCCACGGAATACCGATACCGATATGGGTATTCAGCCGTAACGGCTGATACTGCGTTAATACACCGACCGTGTCTACGCCTGAATTAATACAATTGCTGAGCGGAAAATCAATAATTCTATATTTCCCACCAAATGATACCGCCGGTTTCGCCACTTTGGATGTCAAAACACCCAGCCTACTGCCTTGTCCTCCTGCCAGCAGCATAGCTATCATTTCCTTTTTAATCATGCTATCACCTCTGAACTATTTTTTTGTGTACTGCACTTTATTATTATAACATACTTTCCCTATAAGGTGAACAATTATTACAATAACTTGTTCCTTTTTTGTTCATTTTGTTACAATTTGACCATTTATGAGCTATTTATGCATACATTTTAAAGTTCATCCTTTTTTTATCGTTTTTCTTTTTCTGTTGTTTTTTTCTTCAGAATGGTATACTGTATTTTATGAACAGAAATTAGGGATTTTAATATATATATCAACAAAGAATTGAAAGGAACCTTTTTATGTATCAGATTAACTTTAAACAGCCTGTTCATATACACTTTATCGGTATTGGCGGCATCAGCATGAGCGGTCTTGCTGAGATTCTCCTGCGTGAGGGTTTCCAGATTTCCGGCTCGGATAATAATCAATCTGAACTGACAGAGCATTTAGAAAAAGAAGGGGCTAAGATCTATTATGGGCAAAGAGCCTCAAATATTCAGGACAATTTGGATCTGGTAGTCTATACTGCAGCCATTCATGTAGACAATCCTGAATATGCCGAGGTCATCCGACGAGGACTTCCAACTTTGACCCGTGCTGAGCTCTTGGGGCAAATCATGAAAAATTATGGTACCCCTATCGCAATCTCTGGAACTCATGGTAAAACCACTACTACTTCTATGATTTCACAGATACTATTGGAGGCAGGTACCGATCCTACGCTTTCTGTAGGAGGAATCTTAAAAGCAATCAATGGCAATTTTAGAATTGGTCAGTCAGATCTGTTCGTAACCGAAGCCTGTGAGTACACCAATAGCTTTTTAAGCTTTTTCCCTAAAATCGGAATCATATTAAATATAGAAGAAGATCATCTGGACTTTTTCAAAGATATCCACGATATACGTCATTCATTTCATGAATTTGCCAAGCTTCTTCCTGATGATGGGACTCTGATTATCAATGCAGATATCGACCATTATGAAGAGATTACTGCAGATTTATCATGCAGGGTCATCACCTTTGCACTTCATACAAAATCCGACTATATGGCTTCCAACATCATATACCATGAGGATGCATGCCCGACATTTGATCTGCTCAAAAATGGGAATTTGACCGATACAGTTTCACTTCATGCTCCAGGAGAGCACAATGTGACAAATGTTCTGGCCGCAATTGCTCTTGCAGATCTCTTATCTATTGATACATTGATTGTGAAAAAAGCTCTTATGACTTTTTCTGGAACCGACAGAAGGTTTGAATACAAGGGTGAAATCGGTGGTGTGACCATCATAGATGACTATGCTCACCATCCCACAGAGATTAAAGCTACCCTGTCAGCAGTTAAGAATTATCCTCATCAAACTGCATGGTGTGTCTTCCAACCCCATACCTATACGCGTACCAAAGCATTTCTGCAGGATTTTGCAGATGCTCTGACACTGGCTGATAAGGTTGTTCTAGCTGATATCTATGCTGCCCGAGAAACAGATACTTTGGGGATCAGTTCTCTTGATCTGCAGCAGGAACTTCAAAAAAGAGGAACTACGGTATACTATTTCTCCTCTTTTGATGAAATTGAAAATTTTTTATTGGAAAATTGTATTCACGGTGACCTGTTGATAACAATGGGTGCTGGAGATATCGTTAAAGTCGGTGAAAGCCTGCTTGGTCAATAGATTGTCCACATTATCCACATGGTTTGTTTGATGAAACTCAGAAAACCATGTGGATTTTAAATTTACATAATCATTTACCCTCTTTTTAAATTTACCACCAACCGCAAGGCTTTTATCCATAAACATAATTATGTTAGCATTTTTGTCCACACTATCCACATCATCCACATTTCCTGAAACCCTCATATTTACTGGGTTTATAAGCAAAATAGGTGTTTCATTTTCTAAAGCAATGTGCTATAATTCATTTTACTCGAGTAAGACTCGGCGTGCTTTTGAGAGGGTTTCTGGTTATGAGATTTCATTTTTCATAATACGAATAACAGAACAGGTGAGATCATGGGTGAAATAACGCTATACAGTGATTGTAATATAGATGCAACACTTGTATCCAATAAGTTTATAGACGAATATATGAAGGAAGCAAATGACGCACAGATTAAGATTTATTTATACTTATTAAGATGTATGTCTGCAAATTGTCCTATCTCTGTATCAATCATAGCTGATTATTTTAATTACACTGAAAAGGATGTTATTCGTGCTCTGAGGTACTGGCAAAAGAGCAGGATTTTATCATTGGATTTTGATACTTCTAAAAATCTGGTCGGTATCCGTATCCATGACCTAAATGCCAACAAGAAACCAGCTGCTGTTTCTGAAGCTCCTGTTGCCGTGTTGATCGAAAAACCAGTTCTTCTTCAGAAAGACAATATTCTTCAGTTACCTGCAAAGCCTTCTTATTCTCTAGACAAACTGGCAACCTTTAAGAGTAAGGAAGATATCTCCCAACTACTCTTTATCGCTGAACAGTATATAGGTAAGACACTCAGCAGTACAGAGGTTTCTTCCCTTTTATATATGTATGATTCTCTTGGTTTCTCTGCCGAGTTGATTGAATATCTGATTGAGTATTGTGTGAATAATAAAAAGAAAAGTATGCGTTACATGGAAACTGTTGCTCTTGCTTGGGCAGAAAGCGGTATCAGCACAGTAGATGAGGCCAAGGAAAATGTCGGCATGTATCGCAAGGAAATATATGAAATCTTAAAAGCGCTTGGTCTTTCGGGGAGAAATCCAGTTGAACCAGAAATGGTCTTTATCAAAAAATGGATTGATGTATATGGTTTTGATACTCCTATTATCATTGAGGCCTGCAACAGAACTATGAAATCTACTCATAAATCCAGCTTTGAGTATGCAGATACAATCTTAAAGAGTTGGAAACAGAGCAATGTAAAGCAATATGCTGACATTCAGGCTTTGGATGACAAATTCAACAGTACTAAGGCGCAGGCTGCCGTCAAAAATTCCAGTTCTAAAGAGAGTCCTGTATCCTCTGTTGGAGCAGGAAATAAATTCAATAACTTCAACCAACGCTCCTATGATTATTCCGAATTGGAAAAGGAGATTCTAAGCAACTGATTGTTGAGGGAGATAAGCTATGGCACTCACGAATACACAGTATGATACTATTTTCAGAGACTATGAAAAAGTCCAGCTGCAGAACAAACATCTGCTGGAGGAACATCGGGACGAGGTCTATGAACTAATTCCGGAATATAAAGATATTGATTCTACGATTGCCAGACTGGCAATGGAACAGGGTAAAAGATATGTATCTGGAGATGCCGAAGCACTTTCTGAAATGCGTAGAGAGCTGACCGTACTAACTGGAAGAAAAAAACTTTTGCTGAATGAATATGGGTTTCCACTCGACTATCTCTCTCCAATATATAATTGTCAGGACTGTAAAGACACTGGCTATATGAACGGAAAGAAATGTCATTGTTTTCAACAGGCAATCATTCGTCTATTATATACACAGTCTAATATGGAAGGAGTTCTCTCAGAAGAGAACTTTGACAATTTCACATATGAGTATTATAATCAGACCGAAGCTGCTCTCATGAGCAGGATCGTAAATGAATGTAAGACCTTCATTGAAACATTTGATCAGGATTATCAGAATCTATTTTTCTACGGAAATGTTGGTGTTGGTAAAACCTATCTAACCAACTGTATCTCTAAAGAACTGTTAGAAAGCGGTCATTCTGTTATTTATTTTACTGCTTTTCAATTGTTTGATACTCTTGCAAAAAAGACATTTCGATCGTATGATGTGTCTGAGGAGATTAATCACGTCTACGAACATATTTTTAACTGTGATTTACTAATTATTGACGATCTGGGAACAGAGACGACGAATTCTTTTGTTTCCTCTCAGCTGTTTTTGATTCTAAATGAGAGAAATCTGCGAAAGAAATCTACGATTATTTCCACGAATCTTTCATTGGAGAATCTATCTAGACAGTACTCTGAACGAACCTTTTCGAGAATCTCCGGATACTATAAATTATACAAGCTTGATGTGGATGATATCCGGTTAAAGAAAAAATTTAACAAAGTCGGTCATGAAAGCATTACCTGCTGAATGCCGGAAAGTGAGGACATTTATGCCAAAGCGCGAAGAAAAGCGTAATCTTGAAACAATCCCCGTAGGTTCTCTGGGTATGATTCCTCTGGAGGGCTGTAAAGCACTCGGAGAGAAAATCGATCAATATCTGGTGGATTGGCGAACCGAACGGGAGAATGAACACAAATCCAGTTTGGCTTTTTCGGGCTATCAGAGAAGTACTTATATATTAGACGCCAAGGTTTCCCGTTTCGGAACTGGCGAAGCAAAAGGTATTATTAACGAATCTGTTCGTGGTTCAGACCTGTATCTACTTGTAGATGTAGGGAACTACAGCTTGACCTATTCACTATGCGGACATGAAAATCACATGTCTCCGGATGATCATTATCAGGATCTGAAGCGTGTCATAGCAGCTGTAGGTGGTAAAGCCAGAAGGATTACGGTAATCATGCCTTTTCTTTATGAGAGCAGACAGCATAAGAGAAATGCCAGAGAATCTCTGGACTGTGCAATTGCTTTACAGGAGCTGGTGCATATGGGTGTTGATAATATCATTACCTTTGATGCACATGATGCACGTGTGCAAAATGCAATTCCTTTGCATGGCTTTGAAACAGTACGACCTGCATACCAGTTTATCAAGGGACTGCTCAGAGAGGTGCCCAATCTGACACTGGATGCTGATCATATGATGGTGGCAAGTCCTGATGAAGGTGGTATGAGCCGTGCAATTTACATCGCAAATGTTCTCGGACTAGATATGGGTATGTTCTATAAGAGAAGAGACTATACGAGGATCGTAAATGGTCATAATCCGATTATTTCTCATGAGTTTTTGGGAAGCTCTATCGAGGGCAAGGATGTTCTGGTGATAGATGATATGATTTCATCTGGTGAAAGTGTACTGGATGTTGCAAGACAGCTGAAGCAGAGAAATGCTGGACGTATCTTTATCGCTTCTACCTTTGGGCTCTTTACGAATGGTTTAAAGAAGTTTGATTTGGCGTATGAGACCGGAATCATTGACAAGGTTTTGACAACAAATCTGGTGTATCAAACTCCGGAGCTTTTAGAGAAACCCTATTATATCAACTGTGATATGAGCAAATATATTGCGTACCTGATTGATACCTTGAACCATGATGCATCTATTAGTGATCTGCTAAATCCGAGTGAGAGAATACAAACGCTGGTGACTGCGTATAAAAATCATGAAATAAATGCGGCGCATGTGGAGAAAGCGGGATTGTAGTTGAGAAGGTAGTATGCTGGCAGGGAGATGTGAAGGACGGGCGCAGAGCATGCAGCCCCTTGATACCGATACTCGACTCGACGCGTCGTCCCCTTCAACCATAAGCAAAAAGACATGGAAGATTGGCTTCCATGTCTTTTTATGTCTTCAGGCTCCTTTGGCTTGACCTCGCTTCGTGTCGGTATCAAGGGGCTGCATGTTCTGCTATGTGTTGAAAGTTTCCTGCTGGCTGACATTCTCAACCACGGGGGGGAGGGTATTGGGGAAGACGGTTGGAGTGACCTCGTCTCGACCTCACTTCGCATTGGGCGAGGGGGGTTATACGGTGGAGCTGTTTAGGTATTTTGCTTGTTCGGGGGTTAAGGTGTCTATGTGTTTGCCTAGGAAGGCTAATTTGCGAACGGCTACGTCATTGTCTACTGTCCGGGGTACATCGATGAGTTTTTCGGTGAGCTCGGATGCGTGTTCTACGAGATACTTGGCACTGAGTGCCTGAATGGCGAAGCTCATATCCATAATCTCTGCTGGATGTCCATCTCCTGCGGCGAGGTTTACTAAACGACCTTCTGCAAGAATGAAGATCCACTGACCTGTCGGGAGCTTGTAGCCCATGATGTTCTTTCTCATTTCGCGAGTCTCTACTGCTATTTTTCTGAGATCTGCCATGTCGATTTCGCAGTCAAAGTGTCCTGCATTGCAGAGGATGGCTCCGTCTTTCATTACTGCAAAGTCTTCTGCATCAATGACCTTATCACAACCAGTTACGGTTACGAAGAAATCTCCTACTTTTGCTGCCTCATTCATCGGCATCACATCGAACCCATCCATAACTGCTTCGATCGCTTTTACTGGATCAATTTCTGTGATGATGACACGAGCACCGAGACCCTTTGCTCTCATGGCTACACCTTTGCCACACCAACCATAGCCTGCCACAACAACTCTCTTACCAGCTACAATCAGGTTCGTGGTTCTGTTAATACCATCCCATACGGACTGGCCTGTGCCATAACGATTATCAAAGAAGTGCTTGCAGTCTGCATTATTGACCTTTACCATTGGGAACTTCAATGCCTTGTCTCTGTCCATGGCTTCTAGTCTGAGGATTCCTGTTGTCGTCTCCTCGCAACCGCCGATGACATTCGGAATTAAATCTACGAATTCTGTATGCATCATATTCACAAGGTCTCCGCCATCATCGATAATGATGTTCGGTCCTACCTTTAATACGTTGCGAATATGTGTGTTGTATTCTTCAGTTGTACAGTCGTACCATGCATGTACCTCAAGACCTGCTGCTACAAGTGCTGCTGCTACATCGTCCTGCGTAGATAATGGATTGGAGCCTGTGATATACATTTCTGCTCCGCCTGCTGACAATACCTTGCACAGGTATGCCGTCTTAGCTTCCAGATGTACGGACAATGCTACCTTTTTACCTGCAAATGGTTTGGTCTCTGAAAATTCCTTTTCAAGGGTACGAAGTAGGTCACAATTCCTCTTGACCCATTCAATCTTTCTTTCGCCTGACTCGGCTAAGTTGATGTCTCTGATTTCACTACTCATGTTTCTTTCCTCCGGTTTCAAAGTGTTTTTTCGATGCCCACTATGGGAATCGTCTCTCAGCCGAATTTTTAAAACGATGGTCGGTCACCTTTCATCGCGCCGTCCGGTATCTGCCTTTTTAGCCCTGCATCCCGTTCGACTGTCTAATCATATCTTCAACAACAATATCATAGATTTCTCCGATTTTATTACAGCATTCAAGGACCTTCCAAGGTTCATTTGTATGAAAATGTATTTTTACCAGATCTTCATCTCCTGCTGCAATCAAACTATTTCCCTCGATATTCTCTGTAATATAATCTGCAATTTCATCCTCATCTAAATCTTTTTCTCTTTTATCAATAAGCAATTGTGTATCATAACGATATGCAAACTGATCGTCTTCTGCTTCTATTGAATCCATTCCCATCTTTCTCTTCCTCCATTTTCCTCTTTTGCGTATGACTTTTGCCTGTCATTTATGCTTATACCCTGTATATACTGTCATAACTAGACAAATAATCATTGCCCATGCCCAAAATTTATGATTTTTCATGTGTTCACCTCCCTGTTTGCTTCGTTCCAGACCCAAAAGATTAACATTGATCGTTCACAATTATCTCCCGTTTAATAGGATAATTATAACAAATTATAGTTTTACTCACAAGAAAAATCTGTCTTGATCAGTTCTTGATTCTTTGGCTTGATTCTTTGGCGAGCAAGATGTTATAATGCGTACTAAGCAAATAAAACAGACATTAAGGAAACATAACAAATGAAGAATAAGATCAGATTATTTTTAACAGACTTGGATGACACACTGCTCACCTCAGATCAGCAAATTACAGAAAAAACAAAAGAAGTGTTTAAGAAATGCAAAGAAAGGGGAATTTTAACAGGCTTTGCGACAGCAAGAGCCGAACTCCCTTCAAAAAAATATATAGATATTCTACAGCCTGATGTGAGGATTCTGGACAACGGAGGACTGATTAAATACAAGAATCAAACGGTTGCATCAACACTGATGTCAGCAGAGACCGTAGACGGTATTCTGGCAGAACTGAAACAGATCAGTGATCTGAGAGATGTTACTGTTGAGACAGAGGATGCCTTTTATACAAACTGTGAGACTTTTTTAGACTCTTATGGTACTGATTACGCACACGGAATTTATTATGATTATTCCGAACCATTACATAAAGCTTCTTACAAAATGACAGTAACAACAACAAACCCAAAAGCCTTCTATGATATTGTAAGCAGATATCCCGAATGCCGCGGCTTCGGCTTTGCCATGGAAGACTGGTTTTGCATCTGTCCAAAAGACATTACAAAAGGTGCTGCAGTCAAGAAAGCTGCAGAATACCTGGGCATCCCAGCAGCAGAAATTGCTGCCTTTGGAGACGATGTAAGCGATCTTGAAATGCTCCGCTATAGCGGCTACGGCGTAGCCATGATCAATGGTCTACCTGAGGTCAAAGCCGCTGGAAACCACATTACAAAATTTGATAACGACCACAATGGTGTTGCAATATTTATCGAAGAGATGTTTCTAAGTCATTGACTGGAATTCTATATTTGAAAAATCAGCATTTTTTCTCATTCTTTCAAAAAACACAAAATCTTCACACTTTTACTGTTGACTATTTGTTCTATATGATGTATAACATATACATAGGAAGCAATAAAAAAACCATTACAAAACAACAACCTAACAAAACAACAGAAGGAGTGATTAGTATGTTAGCACCATCATTATTTGAATCATCAAGACCATTGTACATGGACAGATTTTTTGACAAAGCATTTGAGAACTTCTTTTCAGATTTTTCAAATGTAGGATTCTCAGACAACTT
>CAZACC010000077.1:0-10768 GCA_964483545.1 uncultured Lachnospiraceae bacterium | reverse complement strand
ACTATACTACATCATGACATTATTTTTCGGGAGCGAAGGAAAACAGAATGACAGATTCCGGACATAAGAATCAAGAAGAAAAGGTAAATTGGAAAAAGGAACTGATGGAGTGGTTGATTGTGATTGAGGTCGCAGTTGTGTTTGCAGTAATCCTCAATACGTTCATAATCGTGAATGCATCCATTCCCACTGCGTCTATGGAAACATCGATTATGACTGGAGATCGTGTATTTGGAAACCGGTTGGCCTATATCAATGCAGAGCCTGAACGTGGGGATATCATCATGTTCAAGTTTCCAGATGATGAAAGACAGCTTTTTATCAAGAGAATCATTGGCATGCCTGGAGAAATGCTCGAAATGAAGGATGGAAAAATCTACATAAACGGTGCGGAAACGCCCTTGGAGGAGCCTTATCTGAATGCAATTCCTGTCGGTGATTACGGTCCGATTGAGATTCCTGAAAATGCATATTTTATGATGGGAGACAACAGAAATAACTCTGCAGATTCTCGGTATTGGAGTCATACATTTGTATATAAGGATAAAATTGTGGGAAAAGCAGTATTGAAATACTATCCTTCAATCAAACGGGTAGATCAGAAGATAGAATATTAATGCCATGGGTAAGTTCATGATGACATTCGCGGCAGGTGCCCTGCTCGTTCAGATAAGCCTGACCGAAGCTGCTGGAGATATACTCCGCAGTTGTGCCGTGAAAATAGGAATCCGCTGATAGATGCAGGATATGTGAAGCATTGTGGATTGCACTGTGAATGTCATGTGATACCATAATGATCGTCAGACCGTCAGTGCGCAGCAGGTTAAGCAAATCATAAAAATCAGCCGTTGCAATCGGATCGAGAGCAGCAACTGGTTCGTCAAGAAACAGGATTTTAGAGGATGCCATCATGGCTCTGGCAAGCAGTACACGACGCTGCTGTCCGCCAGAAAGATCTTGAAAACTCTTCACTCTGATTTCATCAATTCCCAGCTTCTTCATGATTTCTTCTGCACTATTTTTTTCGGCATGAGAATACAGAGGAGAAAACCCATGCTTGTTCAGACATCCAGACAAAACAACCTCGTGGACTGAGGCAGGAAAGTCACGATTGATATTATCCTGCTGTGAAATATAGCCGATTTCATTGCGGCAAAGTGAGGAATCAAACAGGATGGAACCAGACTGTATCCGTTTAAGACCAAGTATTGCTTTGAGCAAAGTGGTCTTCCCAGTACCGTTATCACCTACAATACACAAATAATCCCCCTGATTGACTTCAAAGGAGACATCTGATATTACGACCTGATTTTCATATTTCACAGTTACATTTTGACAGTTTAGCAAATACATAGACTTCCAATCTCACATTCTTGATTGATACGGATTTCAACATCATTAATATAGCACACAATATGTTATTTTCCAAATAATTTATAATTCTTTTATTGCTATAAATTTTTGTGGTTAGTATACTAATATATAGAAGTGTATTTTGTAGGTCGGAGGTGTATCAGATGAAGAATATACTGGATTATTTAGAAGAATCGGGTCATGACAGGATGGATGAACGAGCTTTTTGCGATGTAGATTCTCTGATTCTCTCGCAGTTTTCATATTTGAAGTTTGATGGTATCATACCAGGTATGGGCAATGACAAGGCAGTCACGCTGAAGGAAATTGCTGAACATCCTGACTTTGAGCATCTTTTTTTGGATGAGCGTTATGCAAAGGACAATCATGAACTCTTTTATGCGATGATGAAGAGCAGACGATTCGGACGGATGAAGGTAAACTATCATGTTAATATTATAGACCCTGCGTGGGAGCTACAGTTTTCGGCTGTGACCTGTCTGCCAGAAAAGGGATCAGTCTATGTTGCCTTCCGAGGAACGGATGAAAATTTGATCGGCTGGAAGGAAGACTTTAATATGGCCTTTATCACACCAGTTCCATCTCAGGAGAAGGCAGTTCAGTATCTGAACTGGGTTGCAGAGCGGTTTGCTGGAGGTTTTATTGTCGGTGGACACTCCAAGGGCGGCAATCTGGCGGTCTATGCATCCATGAACTGCAAGGAGTGCATCAGGGAGAGAATCCTCAGAGTGTATAGCCATGATGGCCCAGGGTTCCGAGGGGAAATACTGCAGAGCACTGCTTATGAGGGCATCAGAGACAGAATCCACAAGCTGATTCCACACTCATCAGTGGTAGGAATGTTGCTCCAGCAGCAGGAAGCTTATGAAGTGATTGACTGTAGAAGCGTAGGACTGCTGCAGCATGATCCATATAACTGGCTGATTGAAGGAACAGATTTTAGGCGAAGTGAGGAACTGGGAATCGGTACACGAATCATGGATAATGGCCTGAATGACTGGGTAAGTTCTTTGAATCAAGAAGAACTGAAGTGCTTTGTGGAAACATTATATAGTGTGGTAGAGGCAACGGAGGTCAAGACATTGCTAGATTTGAAAAGTGTTGATAAGCGTAAAAATGCGAATGCCGTGATCACTGCTATTAAGGATATAGATGAAGAGACTAAGAAGATGATGAAGCAGATTATGAAGGTGTTGTTCAGACAAATGTGGCATACGATGAAAAGAGAAGCGCCACTGCCCATGATCAAGCTGAGCGGTCTAAAGACAGAATAGATAGAAAACGGATAGCAGGATGAGGGGAATCTTGACATGAGACAACAGATAGAGCAGCAGAGTGCACTTAAATATACTGCTAAGTATGCAGCAATCCAGGGATCATATTGGCCTATTTTTTGCAGCAGCTACAGTTTTGCATCAGTTTTCCTGCTTTCGCGCGATTTTAACAATGGACAGATTGGAATTGTACTGGCGTTAGCAAATGTATTTGCAGTGTTTTTACAGCCAATCGTTGCTGTCTATGCGGATACGACAAAGAAAATCTCCTTAAAGAACCTGACGGCATTGTTAGCCTTGGCAGCAGGCATGCTGACGACTGTGAGATGCTTGATACCAGGGGTATTGCCTGTGTTGGCGGTTTTGCTAGTACTTGAGCTGACATTATTATTTTCGTTGCAGCCGCTGATTAGTGCACTGGGAATGCGTATGATTAACAAGGGAATCAATATTAACTTTGGATTCGCCAGAGGATTTGGATCTTTGGCTTTTGCCGCTTGTTCCTATATTGTGGGTATTCTAGTAGAGCGTTTTGGACCAGAAGCATCGCCAGTAGTCTCCGTTTGCTTTTTCATTATCTTGATTTTTTTTGTATATACATTTACCAAAAACAGAGAGTTACAGACAGACACAGCATCCATGCAGCAAACGGATGAGGAAAAAAGAGACAATGCGACAAGTATTCTAGGATTTTTCCGGAAATATAAGCGTTTTATTTTGCTGTTGCTGGCAGTGGCATGCACATTTGTATCGCATTCCATGATCAACAATTATTTTATCCAGATCACAAATAATGTCGGCGGAGATACGAAAGACATGGGATTTGCAATTGGTCTGGCGGCGGCAATAGAGTTGCCTGCCATGATGTTGTTTACCTGGCTTTCTAAAAAAATCAGGTGTTCGTTTATACTAAAATCGTCATTTGTATTCTTTCTGATTAAGGCTGTTCTGACATTCCTCGCTCCCAATGTTGCTGTTCTTTACGTTGCTCAGGTATTTCAGTTTTTTGCATATGCGATGTTTATACCAGCATCCATATATTATGTAAACCAGATAATAGGTCGTGAAGATCTTGTAAAGGGGCAGGCATTTATGACAGGTGCCATTACCCTTGGTGGAGTAGCAGCAAGTCTACTGGGAGGATGGCTGTTAGATGCTTATGGCGCAGGAGAACTGTTGGCTGCCAGTAGTGTGGCAACGGTCATAGGACTGATTATTGCATGGATATCTATAGAGAAAACAACAATAGAGGCATAAACAGGTGGAGAGTATGGGTCATTATATTTTAGAGGTCAAGGATCTAAAGAAAAGCTTTGACGGAGAACAGATACTGAAGGGAATCAGCTTTCATGCTGAGGCAGGAGAATTTATTACGATTTTGGGTCCGTCAGGCTGCGGTAAAACGACAACAATTAGAATCATTGCAGGATTGACCGAGGCGGATGATGGTCAGGTATTTCTCGAGGGAGAGGATGTCACGATGCGCGAACCAAATGAGCGCAGTGTGAATACTGTCTTTCAGAACTATGCATTGTTTCCACATATGAACGTAGAAACAAATGTAGCCTATGGGCTGAAAATCAAGGGAGTACCAAAGCCAGATATCAAGAAACGGGTAGAAGAGGTGTTGGAGCTGGTACAACTAGAGGGATACGGAAAGAGACGTCCAGACGAACTGTCTGGTGGTCAGAAGCAGCGCGTAGCGATTGCTAGAGCTGCAATCAATAATCCCAAAATCCTGTTACTGGATGAGCCGCTTGGAGCCTTGGATTTGCAGCTACGCAGGCAGATGCAGGTGGAGCTGAAGCGTCTGCAGCAGAAACTGGGTATGACGTTTATCTATATCACACACGATCAGGAGGAGGCAGAATATCTGTCCGACAGGATCATAGTCATGCATGAAGGAAATATCGAACAAATGGGTATACCAGAAGAAATCTACCAGCACCCAGCGACTCCGTTTGTTCAGCAGTTTATAGAAAAGGGCAAGAAAATAGAGCGATGAAAAAAAAGAAAAGGAAATGGATCTATCTGACACTGGTTCCAATTTATGCGTTTACAATCCTGTTCGTGGTATTGCCGCTTGCATACATGGTGATTCTGAGTTTTATGAGCAGAGCGCAGGTATGGGGTGTAACAGCAGATTTTACACTAGATAACTATAAGCGTATTTTGGAGCCGCTTTATCTACATACATTTAAAGAATCCTTGAAACTGGCCTTGCTGTCGACCTCAGTGATTGTTTTGCTGGGCTATCCGTTCGGTTATTATATGGCTCAGCTTCCAGTGAAGTGGAAACAACGTGTGATGCTTTTATTAATGATTCCGTTCTGGACTAGTTCCCTGATGCGTCTTTACGGATGGATTATTATCTTTCGCAGCAACGGGGTCTTGGATACAATATTGATGAAGCTGCAGATCATAGAGTCACCACTAAAACTTCTTTATTCCTACCCAGCAGTGACAGTTGGCATGGTTTATGCGTTGGTACCGTTTATGATTCTGTCTGTCTTTTCCAGCGTGGAAAAAATGGACTGGAATCTTGTGGAGGCAGCAAAGGATCTGGGTGCAACGGGAATAAGAGCATTTTGGACAGTCACAATGCCTCTCACAATGCCAGGAATGGTTTCGGGTGTTATTTTAACATTTATCCCGTCTATGGGACTTTTCTTTATTGCTGACATACTCGGGGGTAACAAAATTGTGTTGGTGGGCAGTCTGATTCAGGAACAGCTGACAAAGGGAAGAAATCTGCCGTTTGCCGCAGCACTTTCTGTTGTACTGATGTTGTTGACGACGTTCCTGTTAAGACTTTATAAAAGATTGTTTCGCGATGGGAAGCTGGAGGGTCTGGTATGAGAAACAAAAGAAGATTTCCTGCAGTATACCTGGCATTGATGCTGGTTTTGATGTATATCCCCTTAGTGGTAACGGTTGTCTATTCTTTTAATGAATCTAAGATTTCCACTGTATGGGGTGGTTTCAGTCTGAAATGGTATGCAGAGCTGTTTCGTCAGAGAGATTTGATGGAGGCACTGATGAACAGTGTGATACTGGCAGTCTTGAGTGGAGCGTTGGCAATTATCATCGGTACACTTGCAGCTGTGGGTATGACGAAAACAACCTGCCGTTTTAACAAGGTCATTTCTTATTTGTCCACACTGCCGCTGATGATTCCTGAAATTATACTTGGAATGGTGTTTCTGGCTCTGTTCTCACTGATGGGACTTCCGTTTGGAATGGTTACACTTGTGATTGCACATACGGTTTTCTGTATTCCCTATATCTTTATTATGGTCAGCTCTAGACTGATCGGGATGGATCCAGAGTTTGAAGAAGCCGCACGTGATTTAGGGGCTTCACAGATGAGAACCTTTTTTGATATAATATTACCGTCGATCATACCTGCGATTCTTTCAGGAGCACTGCTGGCATTTGCAATGTCATTTGATGATGTTGTGATCAGCATCTTTGTGACAGGACCCAAGGTGAATCTGCTTCCAGTGAAAATATACACAAAGATGAAGACTGGTGTTACACCAGAAATCAATGCACTGGCAACCTTGATGCTATTCACAACAGCAATCATTGTGTGGTTGACAGAATCTAAACGGAACAATCATAAGTAGCAAGAAATACTAAATGGGAGAGAGAATGATGAAAAAATTAATGCATGTATTACCGGCACTTGTTGTAGCGGTTTTATTGCTTGGCGGATGCGGCAGCAGTAAAGGTGGAGAACTGAATCTGTACACTTGGGACGGAATGTTTCCGCAGGAGGTGCTGACCGGATTTGAGAAAGAAACAGGGATCAAGATCAATTATTCCAATTTTGATTATGATGAGGATATGCTTGCAAAGCTGGAGGAAACCAAGGGCGGTGATTATGATCTTGTCATAGCGGACGATTATATCATCGATCTGGTAATCCAAGAGGGGCTTGCACAAAAACTGGACAAAGGAAAAATACCGAACTTCGGGAATATCAATCCTCTTTATCAGGGCTTCTTTTATGATGAAACGAATGAATATACTGTACCATATGGTGCGGGTATTCCATTGATTGTATATGATAAGGATGCCGTGGGTTTTGAGATTACCTCTTATGAGGATCTGTGGAATCCTGCACTGGAAAATAATGTGGCCATTATAGGTAACTATAGAGTGATAGACGGGATTGCTTTGAAAACAATGGGAGAATCGTTCAACACAGAGGATCTGGATGTGATACGCACAGCAGGGGAGAAACTGTATGAACTTGCTCCGAATATCAGACTGATTAGTGATAGTAACACACAGGATTATATCCTGAGTGGTGAAGTCAGTGCTGCGTTTATGTATACCTCTCAGGTGAATACCGCACTGGCAGCCAATCCTGAATTATCTGTTGCCTATCCCTCAGAGGGACTGGGCTTTGGAATTATGGCAGGATTTGTTCCGTCACAGGCTCCGAATGCCGATGCGGCACATGCCTTTTTAGAATATATTTTGCAACCAGAGATTTCTGCACAGTGCTTTGAACATATTGGCTATTACTGTACGAACAAGGCAGCTGAAGAGTATATTTCTGAAGATATGAAGAAATCCGTGATCGTGCCAGACAGTGTGACATCAGGCGAGATTATACAGAATATCAGTCAGGATGCGGAAGATTTGCATGCAGAAATATGGAAGGAATTTCAGAATCGATGTAATTAGTATCAGGAGTGTTTGCAGATGAAAAAAAAGCAATGGGTGTTTGGATTGACTGTTCTGCTTTCAGTCATGACTGCATGCGGGGGAAAACCAGAAACCAAAATTGATACAGGCATGAAGGCATTGGAAAATCTGGATTATTCCACTGCTGAGCAGTGCTTTGAATCAGCAGTGGCGGCCGGAGAAAGCGCCAAACAGGCATATCGGGGGCAGGGGATGGCATATCTGGCTATGGCTAGATATGACGATTCAATTGCGGCGTTTGAACGTGCGCTTGCGCAATCAAATGGAATAGTTGGTGAGATAGAGTACGATATCTCCTATTATTTAGCAGTGGCTCAGTATAAAAATGGTGATACAGAAGGTGCCTACAACACCTATTCAGCAATCATCGCATTGGATAAAGAAAATGCACAGGCCTATTATCTTCGGGGCTCTGTTGCCTTGGAGAGCGGCAGACATGATGATGCAGTGAAGGATTATGATTATGCGGTTAGTCTAACGCCAAAGGATTATGATCTTTATATCCGAATTTATGAGGATTTGCTGGATGCCGATTTTAAGAGCGAGGGAGAGGTTTATCTGCGTAAAGCACTGGAGGGAGATACAAAGATGAGTATCTACCAGCAGGGCAAGTTTTATTATTATTTAGGTCAGTATGAGGATGCCCGAAATAGCTTTGAAAAGGCTAGCAGTGCTAGTGATTCAGAGGAGCTGGTTCTGTTTCTCGGCAGAACCTATGAGGCTCTGGGAGATATGAATTATGCAGCTTCCTTATACAGTAACTTTATTGACAAACATGTAGATGCTGCAGAGGTGATCAACCAGCTGGGCCTTTGCAGGCTGAAGGCAGGAGAGTACGCTGGTGCTCTGGAGGCATTTGATCAGGGCATAGCAATCGAAAACAACAGTATCATGCAGAGTTTGAAGTATAATGAAATTGTAGCATATGAATATTTGACGGACTTTAAGAAGGCAACAGTCTTGATGGAAGCCTATCTGAAGGTGTATCCAGATGATCAGAAAGCGGTCAGAGAATATGAGTTTTTGCAGACAAGATAATATGACACAGGAACAAGCAGAGAGAGTCATTCTAGCAGGAGTATCGATTTCGGATGCAGATGATACGCTGGCGAGCTTGTCAGAGCTGGGAGAACTGGTTAAAACAGCAGGCGCAGAGACGGTAGGGCAGTGTATCCAGAACCGTGAAGCAATTCATGCAGTTACTTATTTTGGAAAAGGGAAGCTGCAGGAATTAAAAGAACTGATTTGGGAAACAGATGCAACAGGCATTGTATGTGATGATGAATTATCTCCTGTGCAGCTGAGAAATCTGACAGATCAACTGGATGTCAAGGTCATGGACAGGACATTGATTATATTGGACATTTTTGCTGGGAGAGCACAGACGGCAGAGGGTAAGATCCAGGTGGAGCTGGCACAGCTCAGTTATGCACAGGCAAGACTGACAGGATATGGACGCTCCATGTCCAGGCTGGGCGGCGGTATCGGAACGAGAGGACCTGGAGAGAAAAAGCTGGAGGTTGACCGACGTACGATCAAGCACAGAATTGCTGTACTGAACCGAGAACTGGAGACTGTTAAGAAGCACAGGACGGTGACTAGGCAACAGCGTGAACGCAATCAGATACCAGTGGTGGCGGTGGTAGGTTACACCAATGCAGGCAAATCCACTTTGCTGAATCGTCTGACGGGGTCAGAGGTGTTGTCTGAGGACAAACTGTTTGCGACTTTGGATCCGACAACACGTATATTGGAGCTGCCAAATAAGCAGCAGATTTTATTGACCGATACGGTCGGATTTATCCGAAAACTTCCACACCATCTAATTGAAGCATTCCGAAGTACACTGGAGGAAGCTAAATATGCAGACATGATTATTCATGTTGTAGATGCGGCAAATACGCAGGCAGATCAGCAAATGTATACAGTGTACAGAACACTCGAGGAATTAGGAATATCCGGAAAACCAATCATTACATTATTCAATAAACAGGACTTGATAAAAGAACGCATGGTATTAAAAGACTTAAAAGCAAGAGAAACCCTACAAATATCAGCAAAAGATGGAGGCGGACTGGAGACACTCAGAGAGCTGTTGGTCAAATTGCTTAAAGAAAATAATATATTCATAGAAAGAGTAATTCCGTATGAAGATGCAGGAAAACTCCAAATCATCCGAAAGTATGGGCAGTTGGTACAGGAACGTTACGAAGAAAAGGGGATATTTGTTAAAGCTTTTGTGCCAAAGGAATGGTATAAAAAAATGTCCGAGTAATGCAAAAACCCCATAAATACGCACAAAATCGGCTTCTTGTGCAAAAGTACCTAAAACACTAGATATTGTGTCTCGATTAAAAAGTTGACATAATATCTAGTGTTTTGCTGTTGACTTTTTGAAAAGCCAATGATATAATTTTCCTAGTTGGTTCTTCAAGATTTATGTAAACAAAATAATGGATTTTTGAACTGACGAGGGAAGGGAGTATAGGGATGTTTATTGTAATCAAAAGAGACGGGGAAGTTACAGACTTCAATTTAGTAAAGATTAACGATGCCATTATGAAAGCGTTTGTTGCATGCGAGAAGCACTACAACAATGATATGATTGATTTGTTGGCACTGAGAGTAACATCTGATTTTCAGGATAAGATGAAAAATGATCAGATTCATGTTGAGGACATTCAGGATAGTGTGGAGACCGTACTAGAGCAGGCAGGTTACACAGATGTAGCAAAGGCCTATATTTTGTACCGCAAGCAGAGAGAAAAGATTCGTAATATGAAGTCTACCATCTTGGATTACAAAGATGTAGTCAATAGTTATGTAAAGATAGAAGACTGGCGTGTGAAGGAAAATTCTACCGTGACCTATTCGGTCGGCGGTCTGATTTTAAGTAATTCCGGCGCAGTGACAGCTAATTACTGGTTATCTGAGATTTATGATCAGGAAATTGGAGAGGCTCACCGCAATGCAGATATTCATATCCACGATTTATCTATGCTGACAGGCTATTGTGCTGGTTGGTCTCTGAAACAGCTGATTATGGAAGGCCTTGGTGGAATCAGAGGCAAGATTACATCAGCACCTGCAGCGCATCTTTCTGTATTATGCAATCAGATGGTTAATTTCCTTGGTATTATGCAGAATGAATGGGCAGGCGCACAGGCATTTTCATCGTTTGATACTTATTTAGCTCCTTTTGTGAAAGTAGACAATCTTTCCTATAAAGATGTTAAAAAATGCATTGAGGCATTTATATACGGCGTGAATACACCAAGCCGCTGGGGTACACAGGCACCGTTTTCCAATATTACACTGGACTGGACGGTTCCAAATGACTTGGCTGATCTGCCTGCAATGGTAGGCGGAAAAGAAATGGATTTCAAGTATAAAGACTGCAA
>CAZACC010000076.1:0-10923 GCA_964483545.1 uncultured Lachnospiraceae bacterium | reverse complement strand
AATCAAGAAGTACCATCCGATAAAGCTTAAATAGATATAAAAGAATCTTCCTTTCTGTCCTTGCAGGATCAGACGGCTCTGCTTGATGCACTCCAGTACCTTCCATTCTGGATGATCACAGTAGAAGTAATAGCGCAGACCATATGTCAGAGAAAGCATAACAGCGCCTATACTTGCTGCCAGATACAATATCAGATAGAGAAAAAACATAGGAGATCCCAAATTTGAGACCTCATTACGATAGATGATCGATACAATAAGCGCTGGAGCGTTCATCAGAATATTTGCAAAATAAAATAAAAAAAACATTCCGAGGACTTTATCAGGATGGTGGGTAAAGGAGAAAAACACATCTTTGATTTCGACCTGATTGCCTCTGGAAATCTGTATTGACATGTAGACCAAACCAACCTCCATGCAGTAGAACAGTGCAATGATAATCAATGCAATCAGAAAATAGATGACCAATGAACTGATAAGTGCAGGCGTGACTTGTCCTCCATCAACGAGTGCAGTACCGAACAGACTGGCTACGTTGGCGGTATATGCAATTGAAAATACTGCGAAAGAAATAGCTAGAATCACAGCAAAGGCACCTGCGATCATTCCATAGTTTCCGAGTAACTGTTCCTTTGCGAGTGCCTTTAACTGCGCAGATGTTTTTTGCTGATTCATGATGTTTCTATACTCCAATCATATGTTTTTAGCATGCCATATCAAAATTCATACCACGCAGCCCCATTGCATCAGATTCCTTTTTGTTCTGCTGGTATGGATTGCTTTCATTTGAATACTTGATCTGTGTAGCAGTAGTTCCACCTGATATATAGGATCTGCCGCATTCCGGACAGACAGAGCTGTGTAGAGATACATTTGCGGAAACGACCTGTCCATCTTTCTGCGCTGCCTTATGGTAGGCATTGACTACATGTTCCTGTTCATGAGCCCTGACTCTGGACGCAGAAGCTTCGGGAGAGATATGGGCTGCCGACTTAAAGGAGACCATTTCATCCGAACCGTCCTGATATTTACGCTCAGCACAAGTCTTACACTCTGCAGGTGAAGATTGCTTGCCAGGCTGCACCTGCGTGGATTCACCAGGATTCCTGACTGCAGAGGCAGTGGCATTGTATCCATATGTGTTGATTCCGTATCCGATTGCACCAACCATAGCGATTCCTCCTATCAAAATGTACAAATCATAGCCTTATCAAGGGTATCTCATTGCTGCGCTATGAGAACTCTCCCTTGATTATAACTCGTTCCGAGGTCTAAACTGATCCATGATGTCTTTATAAGCGTCGTAGACTTCATCGGGTACTTCCTGGTGAAATTGCTGCTCATACTGCTGTTTATATTCTTTCCAGAATGATTCACCGCCGTCTTCAGCTACTATAGCAAGGCTTCCGATGATTAGTAATCCATAAGTCATGATGGAAATAATGATACCAACGATAGAGGTAAGCAGTCCTGTCTTTGCCTGTCCGAGCATACTGCGGTTTTCACGTTTCGAAAGTATGGCCAATGCGATACCGAGTCCGCCGAGTGGTAATGAAATATAACAGCAGCAAATCGAAGCAATACCTAAAATCATGGAGGCTAATGCCAGCCCTTTGGAGCTTTGTTCTTTTTGTTCTTCTTGAATGTCCATCTCATCCTCACTTCCGAAACAAAAATCAAAGACAGTCTGTTTCGTATAATCTCACCTTCATATTATCACGTTCTGCCTAAAATGACAATTGTCTTTCACCTGCTTGACATGGTATACTGAACGATGGTATTGATCTATTAATGATAATTGGAACAGGAGTATAAAACACATGGATATTGCTTTAAAACTGAAAGAAGAACTGAAGATTGAAAAATGGCAGGCAGAGGCGGCAATCAAATTGATTGATGAAGGGAATACGATTCCTTTTATCTCACGATATCGTAAGGAGGTCACAGGCTCCTTGAACGATGAGGTACTGAGAGACTTAAATGACAGACTGACTTATCTGCGCAATCTAGAGGATAAAAAGACACAGGTCTTATCAAGTATAGAGGAACAGGGCAAGCTGACAGAAGAGCTGCGTGCACAGATTACCGCAGCTGAGACCATGGTAGTTGTGGAGGATCTATATCGTCCATATCGTCCAAAGAGAAGAACGAGAGCCACGATTGCAAAGGAAAAGGGACTGGACGGACTTGCTGAGCTGATCATGGTGCAGGAGACTACAGAGCCTGTTGAAAAGGCAGCTGAGGCATATATCAACGAAGAGAAAGAAGTCAAATCTGTGGCTGAGGCAATTGATGGTGCAAAGGACATCATTGCAGAACAGATTTCTGACGAAGCGGATTATCGCCTTTATATCAGAAAGGCGACCTTTGAGGAAGGCAAACTGATATCAACAGCCAAAAATGAAAAGCAGGAATCCGTGTATGAAATGTATTATCAGTTTGAGGAGCCGGTTAGTAAAATTGCCGGACATAGAGTACTGGCATTGAATCGTGGAGAGGCAGAAAAGATACTGGTTGTGAAGCTGGAGGTTCCAGAAGATCGAATCCTTCAATTTCTGAAAAAGAAGGTCATCACAGCTGATAATCCACATACAACTCCGATTCTCGAAAATGCAATCGAGGATAGCTATCACCGCCTGATTCAGCCAGCCATAGAGCGTGAGATTAGAAATGACCTAACAGAGCATGCAGAGGATGGTGCCATCAGTGTGTTTGGAAAGAATCTGGAACAGCTGCTGCTGCAGCCGCCAATCGCAAATCAGGTCGTACTCGGCTGGGATCCTGCATTCCGTACTGGATGTAAGCTTGCAATCGTAGATGCGACAGGAAAAGTACTGGATACCAAGGTCATCTTTCCGACTGCTCCGCAGTTCAAGGTAGATGAAGCAAAATATGAATTGAAGAAGCTGATTAAGAAGTACGGTGTTACCTTGATTTCAGTTGGAAACGGAACAGCCTCGAGAGAATCCGAGATGATTATAGTTGATTTACTGAAGGAACTGGATACACCAGTACAGTATGTGATTGTTAATGAAGCTGGTGCATCGGTATACTCAGCAAGCAAACAGGCAACTGAGGAGTTTCCAAACTTTGATGTAGGACAACGAAGTGCGGCATCCATCGCCAGAAGAATCCAGGATCCTTTGGCAGAACTCGTAAAGATTGATCCAAAGTCCATCGGAGTTGGTCAGTATCAGCATGATATGAATCAGAAAAAGCTATCTGATGCGTTGACGGGAGTGGTAGAGGACAGCGTAAATAAAGTAGGAGTGGATCTGAATACGGCCTCAGCTTCACTGTTAGAGTATATTTCAGGAATCTCCAAGGTACTTGCTAAGAATATAGTTGATTACAGAGAAAAGAACGGTCGTTTTAACAATCGAAGGCAGCTCCTGAAGGTTGCCAAGATGGGACCGAAGGCATATGAGCAGTGTGCAGGCTTTATGCGTATCCTAAACGGAGAAAATCCACTGGATGCGACCAGTGTACATCCAGAATCCTACGAAGCTGCTCTGAAGCTGCTCTCAAAGTTGGGTCTTTCGATGGAGGATGTCAAGGCAGCACAGGTCAAAGCAGCAAAGGACAAGGCGGCTGGTAAGAAAAGCCCTGCTCCTGCAGCAAAACCACAGAACAAGCCGCAGAAGCCAGTCATCAAAAATCAAAACACTGCAATGGCGCAGGCTCTTGCTGCGGCCATGGGCGGTATGCAGCCCGAGACTGCATCAAAGCAGACGGCAACAGCAGTCGCTGAGCCAGCACAGCAGACAGGCAGCCTGGAAAAGAAGGTACGCGACAAAAAGAAGCTAGCTGAGGAACTGGGTATCGGAGAAATCACATTGACGGATATCTTGAAAGAGCTGGAAAAACCAGCGAGAGATCCGCGTGATGATATGCCGAAGCCGATTCTGAGATCCGATGTACTAGAAATGAAGGATCTGACCCTAGGTATGGTTTTAAAGGGTACGGTACGGAATGTCATTGATTTCGGAGTTTTTGTGGATATAGGTGTTCATCAGGATGGACTGGTGCATATCTCTCAGATCACAGACAGGTTCATCAAGCATCCGCTGGAGGCAGTCGCTGTAGGTGATATCGTGGAAGTTAAGGTCATCAGTGTAGATCTGACCAAGAAAAGAATTGCCTTGACGATGAAACTGGCTTGACAGTTATATCAAAGAGCGTTATTATAGGTTTGCAAGAAATGAAATGAATAAGGAAATTCTTCGGGGTCAGGTGAAATCACAATGGTGATTAAGTCCTAACCGGTGGTGAGGTCAGATGCGAGAGCAGATGAATGAGTCCACGACCTTATGCAGGTACTGCATGAGCTGATATGGTCAGAACCCATAACCGACAGTAAAGTCTGGATGAAAGAAGAATAAAAGTCTTTTGACTGTGTATATGTTAACCCCGAACCATATTTGGTTCGGGGTTTTTTAATTGTTCCTGTTCAGCCAGGATCAATAGACAGCCATGATGGACACGGGGATTTCCTAAAACGATCCAGCGCATAATGCGCTGACGAAAAAAGGAGAGAATGAATTATGAAAATGAAAGAATTATTTGAAGCGGCACAGCAAAATCTATCATTTCTAGGCGTCAGTCTGATCGTGATCATAGGTATATTTGTGGTTGCGAGAATTGCGGAAAAAATGATCGGCATGAAAAATGAAATTTCTACACGAACGAGAAAGATTGCAGTCATCGGTATCTTTTCCGCTATTTCAGGCGTGTTAATGACTTTTGAGATTCCGTTATGGTTTGCACCGTCATTTTATAAGATGGACTTCAGCGAAGTTCCAGTATTGATCTGTGGATTTGCATATGGCCCGATGGCAGGAGTCATTGCAGAGCTTTGCAAGGTGTTTGTCAAGATGTTTATCAAAGGAACGTCCACAGCATTTGTAGGAGACCTGGCAAATTATGTTATAGGATGTTCGCTGGTTTTACCTGCATCTATTATCTATCATATGAAGAAGACCAGAAAGGCGGCACTGATCGGAATGGGAGTGGGTACAGCGGTTATGGCGGTATTAGGAAGCGCATTCAATGCATTTTACCTGATTCCGACCTACGTAGAATTGTTTGGAATGCCTCTGGATGCAATCATCGGTATGGGCGCAGCGGTTAACCCGAACATTAAGAGTGTCGGCACTCTGGTATTGTTTGCAGTTGCTCCTTTTAACCTGCTCAAGGGTGTGGCTGATTCTGTCATTACTTTTCTACTTTACAAGAAGCTGAGTCCTGTCATTCATGCGCAGCACAGCATCGAGCAGAAGGATATTAAGTCTGCTGCTGAAAAGGGATAAAAATAGAACGATAAAAAATGAAACTCCGAGGTTGCGTTTGACGCAATTTATCAGTATAATGGATAAGAAACAGAACACTCGCAATGGCTGAACACTGTGGGTGTTTTATTATTATGGAAAGGAAATAAAAGATGCAAGTAGAAGTTGATGTAAAAATGACAACTAATAAATTATATGATTATATGCTTTACCATACGTTCACAAGTTTTCAGGGAATATTGGGAGAGGCGGTCGGAGTATTGCTCATTGCAGCTTTTGCGGCGTCTGGAAAGTGGCTCTATCTGATTGTGGGCATCATAGTCGTCTTGTATCTGCCAGCGGCATTGTATATGAATGCAAAAAAACAGATGCTCTTAAGCCCTGCTTTTAAAGAGACGCTTCACTATACTCTGACAGAGGAGGGCATTACGATCCGCGTAGGAGAAGAGGAAGAATCTCAGAAATGGGAAGATATGCGCAAAGCTGTTTCGACAGGCAAGAGTATTATCGTATATACAAGCAAGCAAAATGCCAGCATTTTTCCGAAAGCAGATCTCGGAAATCAGAAGATGGCAGTGATCGAGATGATATCCAAACATATGAATCCCAAAAATGTAAATATCAGAGGGTAGGACTGGACGGAATAATATGACAGTTGAGACTTGGAGCGCCGAGGAGACATTTGGACTCGGTGAGAAAATTGGAAAAGAAGCAAATCCAGGAACCATTATGACATTAATCGGGGATCTGGGAGTAGGCAAGACAGTATTCACACAAGGAGTCGCTAAGGGTCTAGGAATTAGAGAGCCGATTAGCAGTCCTACCTTTACAATTGTACAGGTTTATGAGGATGGAAGAATGCCATTCTATCATTTCGATGTCTATAGGATTGGAGATATAGAGGAAATGGATGAGATTGGGTATGAGGATTATTTTTTTGGCGATGGGCTGTGTATGGTGGAATGGGCTGACCTGATCGAGGAGCTCATACCAGCTGATGCGAAGCGGGTCGTCATTGAAAAAGATTTGGGGCGTGGATTTGACTATCGTAGGATTACGATAGACACGGAAGGGAAGTAGAGCTATGAGAATACTGGCGATAGACAGTTCAAGTCTTGTTGCATCTGTGGCAGTACTGGAAGATGAGGAAATGCTTGCCGAGTATACGATTCATTATAAGAAGACACATTCTCAGACGCTGGTACCGATGCTGGATGAAATCAAACAGATGACGGAATTGGATTTGTCCACTATAGATGCGATAGCAGTGGCAGCAGGGCCAGGCTCCTTTACAGGGCTCAGAATCGGATCTGCGACAGCAAAGGGACTGGGACTTGCATTAAATAAACCGGTTATTTCTGTACCGACTATGGATGCTATGGCATATAACATGTGTATGACGGATCAGTTGGTCTGCCCGATCATGGATGCAAGACGAGGACAGACATATGCGGGCATTTATGAATATACCGAATGCAAGATGCAGATTAGGCTGGCGCAATGCATGATTATGATAGATGATCTGGCAGAAAAGGTAAATGAAATGGAAAGCCCAGTTATTTTTCTCGGAGATGGGAGAACAGTCTTTCGTGAACGTCTGACGGAATTGATATCGGTTCCATATTCCTTTGCACCAGCACATATGGCAAGACAAAGGGCAGGTGCACTGGGAGCGCTGGCTATTCAATATTATCGAAATGAGCACGGTGCTGTCGGCGGACATATTCAGACCGCAGCAGAGCACAAACCAGATTATCTGAGACTCTCACAGGCTGAAAGAGAGCTGACGGAGAAACAGAATGGTTGAATACAGAGAAATGCGGGAAGAGGATCTCGATGAAGTATGCAAACTGGAGGAAGCCACATTTTCAATGCCATGGCGCAGACAGGACTTTGCAGACATGATTGTACAGGATCATCTATTGTATATTGTGGCAGTTTTTGATAATATAATAGTGGGTGGTTGTGGGCTTCGCAACATCGTTGGAGAGGGCGAGATTACCAATGTTACAGTTGCCAGGGTCTACAGGAATCAAGGGATCGGAACAGATCTTGTAGAGTATATACTCCAAAGAGGATGCAAGATGGGAATCACGGCATTTACTCTAGAAGTTAGGAAGAGCAATCTGGCGGCAATCCATCTTTATGAAAAGCTTGGATTTGTAACAGAAGGACTTAGAACGAATTTTTATGAAAAACCATGTGAAGATGCACTGATTATGTGGAAGAGATAGACAGGATATGAAGGAGTTACTATAAGATGCTAGATGTTTGTTTACTGGGAACGGGCGGTATGATGCCGCTGCCATATCGATGGCTGACTTCCCTGATGATGCGGTTCAACGGAATCAGCATCCTAATAGATTGCGGTGAAGGAACTCAGATAGCGATGAAGGAAAAGGGATGGAGTGCCAAACCGATTGATGTTCTCTGCTTTACACATTTTCATGCAGATCATATCAGCGGATTGCCGGGACTTCTTCTTACTATGGGCAATGCAGAACGTAAAGAGCCACTAACTTTGATTGGACCAAGGGGACTGGAACGTGTTGTGGCGGCGCTTCGTGTGATTGCGCCGGAACTGCCGTTCGAGCTACAGTTCATAGAGCTAACAGAGATAGAGCAGGTACTGGATTTCGGAGAATTCCGGATAGAGGCATTTCGTGCAAATCATAATATAGTCTGCTATGGATATAATATGATAATTGACCGAGCTGGCAAGTTCAGCGTTGAGGATGCAAAGGCACATGGGATACCGATGCAGTACTGGAACAGGCTGCAAAAGGGCGAGGAAATAGAGTCACCAGAAGGTCTCTATACACCAGACATGGTTCTAGGACCTAAGCGCAAAGGAATCAAACTGACCTATTGTACAGACTCTAGACCGACGGATCTGATTGTGAAGAATGCGGATCATGCGGATCTCTTTATTTGTGAGGGTATGTATGGAGAGCCTGGGATGGAACAAAAGGCACGTGATCATAAGCATATGACCTTTTATGAAGCTGCAGAGATGGCAAAGGATGCTGCGGTGAGGGAAATGTGGCTGACACATTATAGCCCTTCTCTCGTGAATCCGAAGGAATTTATGCCTAAGGTGAGAGAGATCTTTCCAAATGCATATGCAGGCAAGGATGCCAAAACGGCCACACTTGATTTTGAAGACGAGTAAGAAGATTACGAAGGATAAAGCGTGAAAGGAGGAGTGGCTGTGAAGAAAGGAATGAAAGGACTGATTCTGGCAGCAATCATGGTATTGCTTGTTGTTGGTTATTATGCATATCTATCTAATAAGACAGCAGATAATACAGAAGAAGTCATTCTGTTAACAGCTACTCAAGAGGTACTTTCACGGGATTTGCAGAGGAATTATCCCCCCTCCCCTAAGGAGGTACTGAAATATTACAGTGAACTTACGATGAGTTTTTATAATGAAGAACACGATGAAGAGGATGTCATTGCACTGGCACGGAAAGCAAGAGAGCTCTATGACGCAGAACTGCTTGCAAAACAAACGGAGGAACAGTATATACACATGCTGGCTGAGGATATTGAAGAATATAAGAAGGAACAGAAAACGATATCCAGCTATTCCACCTCATCCAGTGTGGATGTGGAGTATTATACAAGAGATAGTTATGAATGGGCAAAACTAAGCTGCATTTATACATTGCGTCAGGAGACAACATTGGCCTCGACACAAGAGGATTTTCTGCTACGTAAGGATACGGAAGGCCACTGGAAGATTTATGGATGGATAGTGACCCCGACAGAGGGAAAGAGTGAGTAATCAGATGAAAGAAAAGGATATATTAATTCTAGGGATTGAGAGCTCCTGCGACGAGACGGCGGCAGCCGTCGTGAAGAACGGACGAGAGGTGCTCTCTAATATTATCTCCTCACAGATCGATCTGCATACTCTGTATGGCGGAGTCGTTCCAGAGATTGCTTCGCGCAAGCATATTGAGAAGATCAATCAGGTAATTGAGGAGGCGTTATCGACAGCCAAAGTGACACTGTCCGATCTTGATGCAATAGGAGTGACATATGGTCCTGGACTTGTGGGGGCTTTACTTGTGGGTGTTGCAGAAGCGAAGGCCATCAGTTTTGCAACGGGTATTCCTTTAGTTGGTGTACATCATATCGAGGGGCATATTTCTGCCAATTATATAGAACACAAAGAGCTGGAGCCGCCTTTTATGTCGCTAGTGGTTTCGGGAGGGCATACCCATCTGGTCAAGGTGCAGGATTATGGTGTCTATGAGATTCTAGGACGCACCCGTGATGATGCGGCTGGAGAAGCCTTTGATAAGGTGGCGCGTGCAATTGGACTGGGGTATCCGGGAGGACCAAAGATTGACCAGGTTTCAAAAGAGGGAAATGCAAATGCAATTTCATTTCCACGGGCAAAGGTGGAGAATTCTCTATACGACTTCAGTTTCAGCGGCTTGAAATCAGCAGTATTAAATTATTTAAACAGCTGTGAAATGAAGGGCGAGTCATATGTCCAAGCGGATGTGGCAGCCTCCTTTCAAAAGGCAGTTACGGATGTACTTGTGGAGCATTCTATAGCAGCTGTTAAGGCACAGGGCTTTAGAAAGTTTGCGATGGCGGGCGGTGTGGCGTCCAACAGTGCGCTCCGTGCAGCCATGGAGGAAGCATGTAAACAGGAAAATATAGAGCTATATTACCCGTCGCCTATTTTTTGTACAGATAATGCTGCCATGATCGGTGTGGCAGCATATTATGAATTTAGAAACGGAGTTACTAGCGGACTGGACTTGAATGCAGTGCCAAATCTGAAACTGGGAGAGAGGTAATGGAAATGGATCGATCTAAAAGTGTGGCCATTGTACTGGCTGCAGGGCGCGGAAAACGAATGAATGCAGATGTGCAGAAGCAGTACTTGATGCTAGGAGACAGACCGGTGCTGTATCATTCGCTAAAGGTTTTTGAGGACAGCTTTGTAAATGAAGTCATTCTGGTCGTTGGAGAGGATGATATCGAGTACTGCCGTAGCGAGATTGTAGAAAAATATAAATTACATAAGGTGAAACAGATTGTGGCAGGAGGTCGTGAACGATATCACTCTGTGATGAATGGTCTGAAAGCCATCGACGGTGAATGCTCTTATGTATTTATCCATGACGGAGCTAGGCCATTTGTGACTCAGGATATCCTGCACCGGGCATACGAAACAGTAAGTACTTACGGAACGGCAGTTGTGGCAATGCCATCTAAGGATACTGTCAAGATAGCGGATGATGAGCAATGCGCTAAGGAAACGCCAGACAGGCGTACTGTATGGATGATGCAAACGCCACAGGTGTTTTCCTACCATCTGATTAAGGATGCCTACGAGAAGCTGGCTGATGCAGAGGAAAAGTTTGCCCAGCTTGGAATCGTTGTGACAGATGATGCCATGGTGGTTGAGATGTTTTCCAACACTAAAGTCAAGTTTGTTGAGGGTTCCTATGGAAACATCAAGATCACGACACCTGAAGATCTAGTGATTGCCAATGCTCTGCTGAGCTAAAGTCTCACCCGAAGACTAGACGTGGTTGAGTTGAATTGTCCAAATTCATCAGTGAAAACAAGAGAAAAAACAAGGTTATAAAAAAGGTAAAAAAAAGAG
>CAZACC010000075.1:0-10987 GCA_964483545.1 uncultured Lachnospiraceae bacterium | reverse complement strand
TGACTACATTCGCGCCGAAGGGTACTTCATCTCAGTATGATACCCATAAAAAGAGCGAACTGCGTAGCGTATACAATTCCATTGTCAAATTAAATAAAGAATCCCCTCTGTATCTGATTAAGGCTGACTCCAATATCGGTGAATTTGCTGTAGGTATAAAAGAAAACGCACGTGATCTGAAGAATGTGATCTCCGCTCTTTCCGTTGGAGATGAAAACCAGCTGTTAAATAAGAAAGCAGTCTCCTCCAGTGACGCTAGTATCGCAACCGCTTCTTATATAGGGGATGTAAGTGATGATAGTGAATTTTCACCTCTCGAGATAGAGGTAGCGTCACTAGCCAAGAACCAGATTAACGAAGGTAAATATCTGCCTGCAGGTGAGATGGAACTGGATCTGGACACCTATTCCTTTGATATCCATGTCCGTGATCTGGATTATGAATTCCAGTTCAATGTAAATCAGGGTGATACCAATCAGGATATTCAAGATAAACTCGCTCGGTTGATTAATAAATCCAATATCGGTGTGGAAGCAGAAAGAGTCGAGAACGAAGAAGGTCTCACAGCTCTTCGCCTCCAATCATCAGATACCGGCATTTCAGGTAATCAGAGTGAGCTCTTTGTCGTATCCGATCATCATACGAGTAAGATGTCTGGTACCGTAAATTACTTTGGCTTGAATCAGATTAATCAGAATGCTGAAAATGCTAGATTCTTGCTAAATGGTGAGGAAAGAAGCACCTATGCCAATGAATTTACGATAGAGAAGACTTTCCGTCTGTCGCTGAATGGTGTCAGTGAACCCGGAGTCCCTACAACCATCGGATTAAAAACAGATGTGGAGTCCTTTACTGAGAATATCAGTCATCTGATACAGGGATATAACTCGTTTCTGCAGAAAGCCTCTGAATATGTAGAAAGACATCCCCATACGAGCATGCTCATTAATGACATGAGCAATATCTCGTTGAATTATAAGAATAATCTAGACTCAATCGGACTTACCGTACAAGACAACGGTACGATTAGCCTGGATAAGAACCTACTCCAGCAGACCGCACAGGAGGAGGATGCACTAGAACGCTTTAACACCATCAAGAACTTTGCTGGTTCTGTACTTGGCAAAGCAAATCAGGTCTCTCTGAACCCGATGCATTATACTGAAAAGACGATTGTTGCCTACAAGAATCCGGGGCGATCATTAGCCAATCCATACATCACGAGCAATTACAGCGGCATGCTATTCAACAGTTACTGCTAAAAAGCCTTGAAACTCCAGTTGAGTCTCAAGGCTTTCTTTTATTGATACATTGCTGATATTGTTTGGAATTGTTTTAAGAATGGAAGAATGCCGCTTTCCAGAACCGTTGCCACCCTCGCATCATTCTTAGCAATCAAAGCTTCGCTCAGCTGAAGAACCTCACGGTTAATCTCATCCTTATCCATCATCACACGTTCCTCATTGATCAAGGACATTGTTCCGTTAAATATTTCAATGACCCAGTTCAATCCATCTATAATCTGCTGTAGATAGGCATCTGTATCCTCTTGTTTTTCTCCGCTCAGTTCTCCAGCTACTGTCTCCATACTTGGTATCAATTTTCCGATATACTCATTGACGGTTTGAAGTGCCTCCATCTGCTGTGTCCGCGTATCTTCCGTGACTATCTTATCATTATCCAATTAATTGTCCTCCTCGCCGTTCATAATGCGACTGCATCATTTCATTCTATATCGGCATAACTTCCCAAAAACTTTATGACAATTCTACTCTGACGATTTCAAGTGCTCTCGCTACAACCTGATGCATGTCATAATATTTGAACTCTCCGAGACGACCGCCGAAGATCACGTTCTTCTCTGCGTTCGCAAGCTCCTGATACTTGGCAAACAATGCATTGTTCTTCTCATCATTCATCGGATAGTATGGCTCATCACCCTTTTTCCAGATAGCCGGATACTCTCGTGTAATCACTGTTTTCGGCTGTGTACCATACTCAAAATGCTTATGCTCTATGATTCTGGTATACGGAATCTCATACTCCGTATAATTCACAACTGCATTTCCCTGATAATTCGCCGAATCTAGTACTTCACTTTCGAATCGCAGGCTGCGATACTCTAACTCTCCAAATCTATAGTCGTAATACTCATCCAACATACCAGTAAATACTATTTTTTCTGCTGTCCGCTCATATTCCTCGCGCTTTGCAAAAAAATTCGTATTGGTCTGCACCTCTATGCCGTCCAGCATTTTCTCTATGATTGTAGTATAGCCACCATTGGGAATACCCTGATAGTAATCATTGAAATAATTATTGTCATAAGTAAACCTGACCGGAAGGCGTTTAATAATGAAAGAAGGCAGTTCTGTAGCACGCTTGCCCCACTGCTTCTCGGTATACCCCTTGATTAATTTCTCGTAAATATCACTGCCAATCAGACGCAGTGCCTGCTCCTCCAGATTCTTTGGCTCTGGCAGTTTACCATCCTCATCTGCGTCCGCAGCTGCCTGCTCCAACACTTCTTGCATCTGTTCCTGTATCTTTGCCTTTGCCTCGTCAGGCGTCTTTACACCCCACAGTGCATGAAATGTATTCATATTAAAAGGAAGATTGTATAATTCATCCTTGTATCTGGCAACAGGCGAATTGGTATAGCGATTGAACTCCACAAAAGAATTCATATAATCCCATACTTCCTTATTACTGGTGTGGAAGATATGAGCTCCATACTGATGGACATTGATTCCTTCTATCTCTTCCGTATATACATTGCCGCCGATATGGTTCCTACGGTCGATTACAAGGCACTTCTTTCCCGCTTTTTTTGCTTCATAGGCAAATATAGAGCCAAACAATCCTGCACCTACGATTAAATAATCATACTGTTTCAATTCTATTCTCCCTTGTTCGTTCTATGATTGATTTCTTGATTATAATGATGTGGAATTTAACAGATCAGATAACTTCATGTGTTTCATACCTTGAATATAAGCTCCACCTTCCGTGGCATTGATTAATTCTACATCCGGCAGTTCCTTATTTGCCCTTGTCACACGTTGCTCGATCCACTTCCGATACATATCAAGCGCAACCGAGGTCTGAACCATATTTCCATCCCAATCTCTGACTTGCAGTAATCCGTCCGTTTTAATCATATCATATTTTCCTGCATATGTCGCATGCATTTTATCACCAGTATAGGCTAGGTCCAGTCCCAGACATACGATACGTGCCGCTCCAAGCTGCAGAGCCACATCCATGGCAATAGTAGCGACCGATCCGCCACTCTGATAGATCTGGTAATCACGTTCCTTCGCATATTGCTCCGCCTCAGTATATCCCTCCTG
Organism: uncultured Lachnospiraceae bacterium; assembly: GCA_964483545.1. Classification (GTDB taxonomy): domain Bacteria; phylum Bacillota; class Clostridia; order Lachnospirales; family Lachnospiraceae; genus JAAYYM01. Next base: position 7,634 of record CAZACC010000075.1, on the reverse strand, counting down.
ACAGATCAGATACTTTGGACCGTGATAATCCGATGCAATCCTGCGACATGCTGTTGAAGCCATTAGATAAGGAATGGTTTCATTTTCAAATCCTGTTGCTTGCACATACATTCTCGCTGCCGCATCCAGAAACACTACATAGTCTGGCCGAATCATCTGCTGCTGCATCAGCTTGCGATATGCAGTACCTACTGCCATGATTACAGCATTCTCTGGTTTTTGTTTTAATAATGCAATGTTTTTATCCAGAGAAGGACCTGCCGCAATCAAAAATACCGTCTTCCCCTTTATTTCTTTTTCTAGTATATCTACATATAATTTACAAGTTCTTGCGTTACTTCTGAAGTTTCTATACATATCAGGACTTTGATTTCGGATGCTGCTCTCCTGAACGAACAATTCTCTCATACTCTTTTGCAGCTCAGCATTATGAATTCCGCAAATAGACGGTGCGTGGATCATCAATCCTGCCGTGAAACTGTTTATCGATTGTTTCTGCAGTGCCTGCTTCATCTCGGTCAGATCTGGATCGTAATGAATATAAATCCCACGCTGCATTGATGTCGTCAGATTTCTGCATGTAAAGGCGGCATGTATGACCTGAAGATCGCTCTCAAACACATCAACCCTAGCAGTACCGTCACACAGCTTGGATAGCGCCTCGATATGGTAAGCCAAGCCCAGACCGTATACGATATAAGACTCCTGTTTCTCATGATAGTACTCCCGTGCCAGAAGCATCCCCTCTGCCACAGGATCATTGTTGCTGTGCAAATATCGCCCTTGATCTCCTATCATACATCGAAGGGTCGGACAACCCTGACCTGTGTCCTCGATGATGTAGTGCTCGGCATCACGGGGAGTGGTTCTGAGTAGATCGACCCATTTCACATCTTTATTTTCATGCAAAGCTGTCAGATTGATTTCTAAATAATCCTCTCTGACCATCGTTTCTTCATTTTGCCTGATGACATCTTGAATCGAATACAAAAAAGGAAGCAGCTGCAGCTCCAACAGATCTGCCAGCAGGATATAATCATTCTGCTCCTGTGCCTGTAAGATCCCTTTCATGGTTGCCATGATACTCTGTTCCTCTACGATCACGTCACTCTGGTTAAAATAGGCCTTGTTTGTAAATAGAACCTCTATCGTCTGTGAGAAATTTCTGGACCAGTCTGGAAACATACGCTCGGCACGATTGTAGTTCTGCTGCCGGAAGCATGCAATCATCTCTTTAACCGTATTCATTGTAATGATATTTTTTTCATATTCTACACTTGGGTTCATATTTGATCTCCGAAATAATGATATAAAAACTTCATATCTAGCATCTTGTCATCTATATAATAGTCTGCGTTAGGCTTTCCAAAGAGCAATTCATGATATTTCAGACCCCACCGCTGCATCTGTGCCTCTGTCGTTGATCGCCAGTCTATCCCCGTCACATATCCACGTGCTGTGAACAAAACAATCGTGTTGCCCAGATCGTACAGACGATTAATAATCCTCACCATTTCCTCCATAGGAGGCGCAGAGTCATAATCCAATCCCGCCCGGAATCCAGCGATTACCCCATCTATATCAAATACAAATCTTTGATTGCCATTTTTAATCTTCAAATACTCCTCAGCCCGCTTGAACTCCTCTTCTGTATCTATGTCAAAGTTCTCCTTCATCTGATAGCCGACAATTTTTTTGCCAGACATCGAATGCTGTATTGTAATGACATTTGTTCGGATGATATCAATGCACGCATTCTGATAGTAAACCTGGGGCAGCTGCTGCCGTGGCATGTTATAGCATTCTGGAATATCCTGTATGATTGGTGTGATGACTGCACAGTCTGGCAGGAGCTTCGTGTCTTGAACGTTATAAACATTTTCCCTCGAATCATCTATCGTCAGACTTGCTGTCTCTCCCATCGGCTGCGCTGCTGCCTGTATTGGAACACAGTTCCACATTTTATAGGCAATCTCAGTCGCTGGTGCGATGCATCTCATGGAATCAATCGTTTCATCCATCAGCATCTGCTCAATCATCCGATCAACATTCTCCACCTTTCTAGTTGGATAGGTCGGACGTAACTGTACCACCAGATCCGGCATATACCCCTCACTCTGTTCGAGATAGGTCAATGCATGATAGAATACATCATAATCCAGTGCCGCATCCGTAGCATACTCTGCCGGTCTCATAAACGGAACCTCAGCTCCATATTCCCTTGCGATATCCGCATATATCTCACTATCCGTGCTGACAATTGTCCTCGTAATATACTTTGATGCCTTTGCATGCTCGATTGAATACGCCAGCATTGGCTTCCCGTCAATCAATCTGATATTTTTATCCTTCACACTCTTTGATCCGCTGCGTGCCGGAATCACGGCCAGTATTTCCTTGTGCTCCATATTTACAGCCTCTTTTCATTCTATCTTCTCTGCAATATCTGCTACGATTATACCCTATTTTGAACGGAAAATTCTCCGTTCCATATCCAAAATGGTCGTCTGTTCCAAGTATTCCAAACACAGCACATTCAAATCGGTATAAATTCCCTCCATTACATCCGCCATACCTAAAGCAAGCAGACAGTTTCGATCCTGTTCCGCCGTTCTTTTTGAGACAGTCACGGGAACCTCCCCCATCGCACTACATATTTGAGCAAGCGTCACCTCGGCCGGATGTTTGACAAAGCAAGAACCGCCCTCAGCACCCTCTTTGGTCTCTACCAAGCCCACTCTTTTTAATTTCGCAAGCACCTTGCGCACCGTAACCGGATTCGTGCATACCTGTTCTGCTATTTTCTCACTGCTCAAGCAGTGTCCTTCATGATTCATAAAAACCAGCGCATGTACTGCAATTGCAAACTCACTTGTCATATACGTCCCCCTCAGAAACCGATTTTACGCCAAATCCCATCCGAATGGCCTGATGTGGACAGGCGGCTTTACACTCCCCACAGCGGATACATTCCCTGCTGTTTGGCGTTTCATACACCGGAATATCCATCGGGCAAGCCTTCTTACATACCGTACATTTCGTACAGCGTTCTTCATCAATCTCGATTCTATAAAAAGCGATTGGATTAAATAGTCCATAAATCCCGCCAAGCGGGCATAAATATTTACAAAACGGCCGATATACACCCATGGAGAGCACCAGAATCCCAATTAAAAGAAAGCTCTTCCATGTGAACAGCCAGCCCGTTGCTTCTCTAATGGCAGGATTCAGAAGTGCAAGCGTCCAGCCTCCCTCTAATGTGCCCGCTGGACAAATCAGTTTACAAAACCAGGGCGTTCCCTGTCCGATGATATCCACAAAAATCAGTGGCATCAGCAAAACAAACACCACCAAAACGATATACTTCAAATAAATCAGATACCGGTGCCCTGGCAGATTTTTGACCTTTTTAAAAAAGGGAATCTTATAAAGTAAATCCTGTAGGAAGCCAAACGGACATAAAAAACCGCATACGACTCGACCCAGAATCGCCCCAACCAGCATAAAAAAGCCCACCATATAAAATGAAAACTTAAAATCCCTACTTCCAATCACGGCTTGCAGGGAGCCAATCGGGCACGAACCAAGTGCGCCTGGGCATGAATAGCAATTCAGTCCTGGTACACACAGCTTTTTTAATTCACCCTGATAAATGCTCCCTTTTGTAAAACCAGTCACATATCCATTTGACAATGCTGTCGCAATCATCTGAATCCATGTGCGTTTTTTCATTCATTGCCTCCGCTCATCCGATTCCGATACACTCTAGGCAGATGCGAATGGACTTCTCATACAAAACGTGTACTTCCTGCCTATAAACTCCTGCCAGCATCAACAAAATCCCTGTCCCTGCAAGCAATAGCGAGCCATACTTTTTCATACTGTATACCCCCGATTCCTACGCTTATAAACCCTGCTTCACCTCATCAATGAGTTGTTTCCATTTTTCCTTGCTCCTTGAACCAACAACTGTATCCACGATTGTTCCATTTTGGTCAACGAACAGCGTCATCGGTACCGCACTTACATTGTTCAGGCAAATATCATAAAGATCCTGTGTTGGCAGTAAATGTACATAATCTGCGCCAGTTTGATCAATAATTGTCTGGGCTGTACTAATCCCTTTTTCATCATACACATCTACAGGAATTCCTACAATCTGTACGCCCGTTCCGTCATATGCCTCCGCCAGTTCACCCAAATCCGGCATTTCTTGAATACAAGGACCACAGAACGTGCCCCATATATTTAATACAGTCAACTCCGCTTTTGCAATCAACGTCTGATCCACTGTATTTCCTTCTAAGTCTATTGAGGTAAACGATGCAAACTCACCCGTCATCTCGACCTCGTCCATATCTGTTTCTTCCTCTAGTGTCGTTTCAGCCTGCGTATCTGCTGCCGCCACATCATCGTCCTCTACAATCCCATACTGCCAGTCATTGATTCCACCAAATTCATACACCTGCGTATAGCCCATAGCCGCCAGCTTTTTTGATGCCTGCTTGCTACGGTTTCCACTGCGGCAATAAACAAGCAGCGTAGCATCCATCGGAAGCTCAGCTGGTGGCGTATCCGTAATCGACTCGTTCGGCACGAGAACCGCCCCTTCAATATGACCCTGCGCATATTCTGCCTCAGTGCGCACGTCTACAATGATGACCTCCTGCTCATCCATCATCTTTTTTGCTTCCTCTTGTGTAATCTGCTTATATTCTCCTGATCCGCCCTCAGCCGAAGCTTGGGAATCATCTGCTACCATTCCACAGCCAGCCAGTGTTAACAGCGCCGCCGCCAATATCCATACTCGATTTTTCATAATCATTCTCCTTTTCTCAAGATTCCTATATTATCATTTCTTTTCCATACTGTAATTATGTTTGTTACAGTTTGAATTGTCAAGAGAATCCTGGATTTTTTATAAAAATTTAAGGATAATAGCCTTTATATTGGCGTTCCTTTTGTATCTTCAAAAACGTATCTCTTACAGAAATATTGCCATATAGAGAGGAAGATGTGTAATGTCATCCTTAACCATGATGTCTTTTGTGTAAAGAATGTATGGTGTACTAATTTTTTGCGAAAACTTCCTTGTAAATTTATCAAGAGAGGCATGAGATTTATAGCTTCCGTATTTGACTTCAACAGGAGAGATTTTCTTTCCTTCCGTAATTAGAAAGTCTATTTCCATGTGATTACCTCTGTTTATACTATCACTACGGGAATAAAAAAACAGCTTATGCCCATTTGCACGTAGCATCTGTGCTACAACATTCTCCATGATCATTCCCTCGTTGATATCCATTTTATCAAAGAGAATTGCTTTGTAAATCTCATTTTCAGTATAATTCTTATCCATAAAAGTGTGAGTCACAAGCAAACCTGTGTCTGCCATATAACACTTCCGTGTAGCATGGTCGGCACTCAATGCGAGCCCCACATTGGGGTCTGTAGCATTTAGGCAAATATTTACAACCATGGCTTCACCAAGCCATACAAATGAATCCTCATAACTTCTGAATCGAGCCTGTTTTCCTAAGGATGAAATTTTGTATTTTTTTTCTTTTTTAGAAAGTTGTGCGGGGATCTCATCAAATACAGAAAAGACCTTGTCTTCATAACTCGCTGCAAACTTAGAAACATCATTGCGATAAAGTTGAAGAATGCGTCGCTTTGCATAATCAGCCGCCTCAAAGTTCTTTCCATCCAGATATGCAAGAACTGCCTGTGGCATTCCACCCACAAGAATATACTGACGAAAATCATTCATTATCTTTCTATGCAGTGCCTGGCCGAGAGGAGTTCTACTCTCGAAGAATTTTCGTAGCATCACAATAGTAGCATCGTCACCCAGCGCCCATAGAAATTCTTCAAAATCCATCGGAAACATTTCGATATGTTCTTCTTCCGACGGAATGATGATATCCTGCACATTTTTTTTCAAGCGAATAAGAGAACCAGTTTCAAGGTAATCAAACCGTCCGTCCTCAACAAGATATTTTATTAGCTGACGTGCTCTTGGAAATTGTTGCACCTCATCAAAAATAATCAGCGAATCACGATGATACAAACTTGTGGAGTAAAATGCAGACAATTTTGCAAAAAGCAAATCAAAATCAGAGCTCTCATTTTCAAATAAATCCAAAATTTCACTTGAGACATTTCCAAAATCAATCATAATATAACTTTTATAGTTTTTCTTTGCAAACTGTTTGGCAATATAGCTTTTACCAACACGCCTTGCTCCATCAATCAACATTGCCGTTGATCCATTTCCACTGTCTTTCCATTTAACAAGACGGTCATAAATCTTTCGTTTCAGTTCCATGCTATCATTTCCTTTGTTTTAGGTGATTTAATCTAAGCACAGTATATCACTTTTTCACGAAAAAGCAAATATATAAGTTTTAAATTCGCACGTAAAAGCAAGTTTGAGTATTTTCATTTTTCACGGAAAAGCAAGTATGGGCATTGTATTGATGTACATCTGTTCGATTTCATAGCGCGGAAGCTCCAAATAAGGGTTGGATGCAGTCTGCGGAAATTCACGTTTCATAAAATTGCATATATGCATATAAATATCATAGGGGATCTCATCAAATAATGACACCAGAAGATGCATCACCTCTGTGAAATATTTTCTAATAAATAATATTTCCCATTCCGAATATTAGGTTACCTCAATAGCCAATCCGCAATATCAACTATCTGTATTCCCTCATATTGGTATGCATCATGTCTTGTTCTGGCAATTACCACCTTCGGATAAGCATCTTTAATCTGTAGCAATGGTGACACTTCCCTTTCAAATGTCTTCTTCTCACTGATATCATCCGACACCTGAATATATATCTTTTCATTACGCTTGACTGCCACGAAATCTATTTCTTTCTTGTATAAAATACCTACGTATACTTCGTATCCTCTTCTAAACAATTCAATAGCAACAATATTTTCAAGCACACGTCCGTAATCCATATTCTTTGTTCCGAGTTTTGCATAACGAAAAGCATGGTCACTCAGATAATATTTATCATTACTTGATAAGTATTTTTTCCCTTTGATATCATACCGTCTGATTTTATAAAACGCGAAAGCATTACATAGATATTGCATATAAGAGCCAACTGTAGTATGGTGTATTTTTTCATTACAACTGCCTAACGTATTCGTAATATTACGGGCTGATGACAGATTCGATACATGATCCATTAAAAAGTCCACAATCCGATCCATAAGCTGAGTATTTCTGATTCTATATTTTTTACGGATATCTCTCACAATCAGCGTATCAAAAACATCTGCCAAATAGTCATACCTCGCTTCCTGATCTTGATAAAGATAGGAGCCTGCCATGCCACCCTCCAGCACATATTTATCTAGTGCTTCATAACAATCCTTTAAATTGAAATACTCCATATACTCACTAAACGAAAACGGATAGATCTTAATTTCAAATGTGCGTCCGGTAAATAATGTTGCTAAGTCAGAACTTAACAAAAATGCATTAGAACCCGTAATATAAATATCATATTTCTCACTTGCATGAAGTCCATTCACTGCTTTCTCAAAATTCTTGCACATCTGCACTTCGTCAATAAATACATAATTATCTTCGCCCGCAATATAGTGTG
>CAZACC010000074.1:0-11027 GCA_964483545.1 uncultured Lachnospiraceae bacterium | reverse complement strand
ATCTTTGCCTCGTCTATTTATTTCTCACCAGGCCGAAGTCATTGAATGGCCACACCTGCAGCCATGCCCGTCCTGAAATATCTTGTTTTCTCACATTACCTACCTCAGCAAATCTGCTGTCCACACTATCATTACGGTTGTCACCCATCACGAAATACTCATCTGTTCCCAAGGTAATTGGCTGATCAGCCAGCCCGCCTGACTGAATCACCTCCAGTCCATATGATTCCTGCAGTACTTCGTTGTTAATATGGATTTTCCCGTCCATGATCTGTATTGTTTCCCCTGGCAGTCCGATAATTCTTTTGATTAGATATGGATGCGCAGGATCGTTGTATGGAAAGGAAATAATATCAAACCGCTCTGGCTCTTGAAATCGATAGGATAGCTTGTCCATCATAATACTGTCACCGTCACTCAGTGTAGCTTCCATCGATGATCCGTGCACAAGTGTTCGGTTTGTTGCATAATTGACTACCAGGTAGGTGATTCCAAGTACTACCAATATAAACAATCCAGTATTCACCATTTTTTTTAGAAACCGCATACCTACAGTTTCTCTATTTCTGCGTCTCTTCTTTGCCATAATCACTCATCCCCTCATTACCAAGTCGAATTTTCCGGTATTTCCAAAGTAATCTTTCCGAATTTTCCGTTTCTGAAATCATCAATCACCATGCTGGCTGCCTTCTCTATATCAGGCAGGTTCCCTTTTAAAAGACAGTGTCTGTGATAAGCAATATCCGTTAATGCATCATGTATTTTCATATATTCTTGTTTCAGTTCATAGCGGCTCGCAACAGCTGTTTTTTTATGTTCTAGCAAGAATTGAAGAATCGCTTCCGCTAACTCCTCGCGATTCAGTATTGCATCGTTAATAGAGCCAATCATAGCAAGTCTGACTCCCACATCCTGGTCTTCAAATTTAGGCCATAGAATACCTGGTGTATCTAATAGTTCAATTTCCCTGTTTAGTCTGATCCATTGTTTTCCTTTTGTTACTCCTGGCTTATTACCAGTCTTTGTGCATGCCTTTCCTGCAAACGCATTGATAAAAGTAGATTTACCTACATTTGGTATTCCAACGACCATCGCACGCACTGGTCGATTCAAAATACCCCTTTTTCTGTCTCGTTCCAGTTTTTCCTTACAGGCTTCCTGGACCTTGCCATGTATAGCCTTAATACCATTCCCTGTTTTAGAATTGATTTTTAGTACAGAATATCCTTGCGCTTCAAAGTAACTGAACCATGCAGCATTCCATTTGTCCTCTGCTAGATCAGATTTGTTTAATAAGATTAATCTTGATTTTCCTTTGCCTAATTTGTCAATATCTGGATTTCTGCTGCTCATCGGAATGCGTGCATCAACCAATTCGATGATGAGATCAATCAGCTTGATATTTTCCTCCATCATCCTCTTTGCTTTCATCATATGACCTGGATACCATTGATAGTTCATTTCCTATTCCTCCTATTCTACCAGACCCCTTCCGATCTTGCCGCTTTCCATGTGATACCATGCCTTGCCGTCTATTATTTCGCTGGACACATTTCCAATATTGGCTGATCGACTGTCTTCACTATTCTCACGATTATCGCCCAGTACAAAATACTCATCCACGCCAAGATAGATTTCTTCCTCTGCGATTCCTGCCGTTAATGTATCATCCACAACATCCTCTGTTAAGGGTGTTCCATCAATATAAACCTTTCCTTGCTTGATCTGAATTGTCTCCCCAGGGAGTCCGATCACCCTTTTGACATAATAATGTGAATTTTCGTTTCCATTAGGTCTGAAAACGATTACATCATTTCTTTCTGGTGTGGCAAACTGATAAGTAATTCGATTGATCAAAATCTTCTGACCATTATAGAGAGATGGTTCCATAGACGCTCCAACCACACTTGTTTGGATACCAATTGATGACACAACTACAAATGCCACAAAAATAGCGACAGCAATACCAAATGTCCATGTTATAATTTCATATAGCAGTGACCTGCTTAACTTCAGTTGTCGTCTTCGGAATGTCAGACCCTTATCATTTTTCATATACTTCCTCACCCATTCGAGTATAACACAATTATAATAACGAAAAAAGAGACAAAATACAATTTGTATTTGTCTCTTGTTCATTCCTCTTTATACTAACTCTTTTACCTTAGCTTTCTTTCCTACACGGTCTCTCAGATAGAATAATTTTGCTCTTCTTGCTTTACCTCTTCTGATAACTTCAACCTTCTCAATATGAGGGGAATGTAACGGCCAAGTTCTTTCAACACCAACTCCGTTAGAACTCTTTCTGACTGTAAATGTCGCTCTGTTGCTTCCACCCTGCTTTTTCAGGACTGTTCCCTCAAAAATCTGAATTCTTTCACGGCTTCCCTCTTTAATCTTTGCATATACCTTGACGGTATCGCCTGTATTGAAGGCTGATATATTCTCTTTCAACTCAGCAGCTTCAATATTTTTAATAATATCGTTCATATGTGACCTCCTTGATTTTGGATGTTCTTAATACCACAATTGGTTAACAGAGGACCATCTCTTCTTCTCACAACGCATTTAACTTTACCATATATTTTATAAATTGACAAGTATTATTTTAGCAAATCGGGTCTTCTTGAATCGGGTCTTCTTTATTATTTTAGCAAATCGGGTCTTCTTGCGCGTGTTCTGATCAATGACTGCTCTTTGCGCCATCGATCAATATTGGCATGATGTCCTGACAGCAGTACCTCTGGTACCTTTTTGTCATGCCATTCCTCTGGCCTTGAATACTGTGGATATTCCAACAGATTATCCTGAAATGATTCAAACTCAGCAGATACTTCATTACTAAGTACTCCAGGAACAAGCCTAGAGATGGCATCAATCATGACCATAGCTGGCAACTCTCCCCCAGTCAACACATAATCACCAATCGATACATAATCCGTGACGATTTCTTCTAATACGCGCTCATCAATTCCCTCGTAATGACCACATAATAAGATCAAATCCTCTTCTTTTGCGTACTCTTCTGCCATTCTCTGTGTAAAGGTCGATCCTTGCGGAGTCAGATATACAACTCGTATTTTGGGATTCTGTGTCTCTTCTGCCGTTTCCTGTGTTGTTTCTCTTCTTTCCTGAATATGCTTTGCAACGGCCTCGTAGGCACCATATACAGGCTCTGCCTGCATGAGCATACCTGCTCCCCCACCATATGGATAATCATCCACCTTCAAATGCTTATTATTGGCATAATCCCGTATGTTGACGGCTTCGACAGACAATTTACCCGCTTCAATGGCACGTCCTGTGATACTCGTATTTAATCCGTTCATGACCATATCTGGAAATAAAGTTAAGATATGAAAATTCATAGAAGTCCTTCCAAGATATGAACACGCATCTGTTTGTGTTCTATATCAACATCCAAAACACACTGTTTAATTGCTGGAAGCAATAGCTCTCTTCCATCCCTCATCGTGATTGTATATACATCATTAGCACCTGTTTCCATATAATCCGTCATAGTGCCAATCTCTTTGTCTTCTTCATTTATCACACGTATTCCAATCAGATCAGCCACAAAATATTCATCTTTTTTTAGTTTCACCGCATTGGATCGAGGCACGTAGAGGCTTTTACCCTTATATCTCTCTATATCATTGATATTGTCATAGTTTTTAAACTTTAAAATTGCATACTGCTTGAAAAACTTAACACCCTCTATTTCCAGTGTCATAATTTCCTTGCCTGTATCCAGCAGTACTTCCTTTAACTTTTTAAATCGATTCATGTCATCTGTGGTAGGGAATACCTTTACTTCTCCCTTTACACCATGTGTGGATGAAATGATTCCAACCTGTAGCCTATCTTCCATAAACATCCCCCTATCAATTTTGTTTCCCCTTATGATAACGACTCAGAAACCATTGTGTCCCTGAGTCGCTCATAAACCTATTCTAGATTGTCCATCTAATATGCTCTCGCATCAATTACTGAACAATATCTACTACTACTTTCTTGTTTTCCTTAGCGGATGCCGCCTTGACAACGGAACGGATAGCCTTGGCAATACGTCCCTGCTTGCCGATTACCTTACCCATGTCTGACTGTGCAACACGCAATTCGATCACGATTGTTTTATCGTTCTCAGTCTGCGTCACAACTACTTCATCCGGATTTTCTACAAGAGATTTTGCGATTACTTCAACCAGCTCTTTCATACATCCACCTCCGTAGTCTGATTATTTTTCAATACCTGCGATCTTGAAGAGCTTTCCGACTACTTCTGTAGGCTGAGCACCTGTTGCAAGCCACTTTTTAGCCTTCTCCTCATCTATCTTGAATGTGCTTGGGTCTGTATTCGGATCATAAGTTCCTATCTCCTCGATACATCTTCCGTCTCTGGGAGAACGTGAATCTGCAACGACGATTCTATAAAAAGGAGCCTTCTTCTGTCCCATTCTTCTTAATCTAATCTTAACTGCCATGTCTTTCACCTCCGATATTTTGTTTTAAACTTTTTTTATCATACATGATACTCATTACTGTGTCAAGTCTTTTTTCTTGACACCGAAACATTTGGCACAACAGCAGTTTCTAGAACGGCAGTTTAAATCGCCCTTTCTTCCCCATGCTTCCCATAAGACTTGGCATCTGCTTCATCATTTTTTTGGATTGTTCGAACTGCTTGACCAATCTGTTCACCTCAGCGATATCAACACCAGCTCCCTTTGCAATCCTATGTTTTCTGCTTGGATTCAGGATATCAGGATTCTGCCGTTCTTTCTTGGTCATAGATAATACGATTGCCTCTGTACGTGCCATTTTCTGATCATCAACCATTGATTCCAAGTCAGTTGAGTTGATTCCTTTTCCGCCTAAGCCACCCATGCCGCCCATCATACCAAGCACACTTGACATGCCGCCCATCTTTTTCATCTGAGTCATGCTCTCCAGATAGTCTTCAAAGTCAAATTTGCCCTTCTTGAGCTTCTGCGCCATTTGTTTTTCTTTGTCTTCATCTATGTCGCCCATATTTTCCTGAACCTTTTCGATCAGGGTCAGGACATCTCCCATACCGAGGATTCTGTTGGCCATTCTGTCTGGATAAAACTGCTCTAAATCAGACAGCTTTTCTCCCATACCAACATATAGGATTGGTTTTCCTGTTACGGCTTTGACTGAAAGCGCCGCTCCGCCTCTGGCATCGCCATCCATCTTAGATAAAACAATACCATCAACACCGACCTTCTCATCAAAGTCTTTCGCAACATTGACTGCATCCTGTCCAGTCATGGCATCTACTACGAGCAACGTCTGATGTACCTTAACATTTGATTTGATATTCTGCAGCTCAGCCATCATCTCTTCATCAATCTGCAGACGTCCAGCTGTATCCAGAATGATGATCTGATGTCCATTTTTATCTGCATGTGCAATTGCAGCCTTTACTATATCCACAGGCTTTTGATTTTCTCCCATGGAAAATACATCTACTTCTTGCTTTTCTCCGTTGATCTGCAGCTGTTTGATTGCCGCTGGACGATATACATCGCAAGCAACTAACAGACATTTTTTTCCTTTCTGTTTGAGCTTTCCTGCGATCTTTGCTGTCGTTGTAGTCTTTCCTGCTCCCTGTAGTCCACACATCATAATCACAGTCTTGTCCTGTCCTGGCTGCAATTTGATTTCCGTCGTCTCAGATCCCATCAGAGATGTCATTTCCTCATTTACAATCTTGATTACCATCTGACCTGGATTGAGTCCATTCATGACATCCTGCCCAACAGCACGTTCCTCTACGGATTTTATAAACTGCTTCACAACTTTAAAATTAACATCTGCCTCTAGAAGTGCCATTTTGACTTCCTTCAATGCGGTCTTTACATCTGCCTCTGTCAGTCTGCCCTTACTTCTCAGGTTTTTAAATACATTCTGCAGTTTTTCTGTTAAGCTCTCAAATGCCATTGATTATTACTCCTTATAGTTCATCTAGAATCTTTCTGGACAACTCTTTGATTGTTTCTTGTCCGTCTCTATCTGCAATGAGATATATTTCTCCGACAGCTTCCTTTGTTCTTTGAAACTTATCAATCAGATGCAGCTTATCTTCATAACCCATCATAATCTTATCGCATCGTCTGATCAAATCGTGAACACCCTGTCTGCTGATTCCATACTCCTCTGCCAGCTCGCTCAAAGAAAGATCCTCACTGACTGCCTCTTCATATATCTTTTTCTGATGATCCGTCAACAGTTCTCCGTAAAAATCAAACAACAACCCCTGCTCTACGATTTTTTCCATAAGCGCCCCTTTTCAATTAATATCGATTATCAAACACTCTAGTTGATTTTTTCTCGCTTCTTGGTAACTCACCGATATTAACAGGCTTTACAAGTGGTGTCATGCCAATCTTGATCTTGAACAGGCTTCCCAGTTCGTGTGCTACATCTAGCTTGCTAGCGCCCTTCTTCACCTCTATAAACAGTGTCAGTATATCCTTGCCTTCGATATGGTCTATCATAATCTGATACTCACTGGATGCACCATCTACATCCTTAATGACATCCTCCACCTGACTAGGAAAGATATTGCAGCCTTTTACCTTGACCATATCATCTGTACGGCCGACCAATGTATCCAGTCTTGGATACTTGGAACCGCACGGACATTCGCCGAGTACAAATCTGGATAAATCGTGTGTACGATATCTGATTAACGGCGCACCTTCCTTTACGAGTGTTGTAATGACTATCTCGCCTATTTCTCCGTCCTTTACTGGGACACCTGTCTTCGGATCCAATATCTCAATGTATACAAAATCATCCCAGTAATGCATCGCGGTACTATGCTCACAGTTAATCGCAATGCCTGGTCCATAAATTTCTGTCAATCCATAGATATCATACAATGAAACACCCAGTTCTTTGGCGATTCTCTTTCGCATCTTATCACCCCAGCGTTCTGAGCCAATAACACCCTTTTTCAGATGAATCTGTTTTCCAATTCCACGCTTTGCGATTTCCTCTGCTAATAGCAATGCATAAGAAGAAGTCGCACATAATACAGTCGATTTCAAATCCATCATCATACGTAGCTGTTTATCTGTATTTCCAGGACCCATCGGAATCACCATAGCACCAAGCTTTTCTGCACCATTCTGGAAACCGATACCTGCTGTCCACAGTCCATAGCCTGGTGTGATCTGAATACGATCCATATCCGTAATTCCTGCCATCTCATAAGAGCGTGCAAACATCGTAGCCCAGTCATCTACGTCCTTTTTTGTATAAGGAATGATCACGGGCGTTCCTGTTGTACCTGATGAGGAATGAATCCTGACAATCTCCTTTTCTGGTACCGCAATTAATCCGAGCGGATATGCTTCTCTCAAATCACCTTTCCATGTAAAAGGAAGCGTTTCAAAGTCCTCCTGTGTTTTGATGCCTGCAACATCGATTCCCTTAAATTTCTCTTGATAGAATGCGCTGTGCTTCATAAGCCTTTCAAGCTGTACTTTCAACATATCAAGCTGAGTCTGTGTCATTTGCATAGTGTTTTTCCTCTCTATTTTTTACGTCCATCCTTCGGATCGCTTCTAGGCCAATTCTGCGCCCAATGCAAGTGCTTTCCTGTTCATTTCAAAGAATGCTGGCTTCACTTTTGCCTGTGTCGCCATCTCCATTTCTTCCATAGAGATTCCGAGTTCTCCAGATGCGATTGCTGCTCCCAACAATGCCATGTTGAGCACTTTGCTGGATCCGCATTTTTCTGCAATGGCCTCTCCGTCAACTACGATGACCTTTCCTGCATGTTCCCTCAGATAGGCAATCATATTCTCTGCAAGATACTGAAAATCACTTAGAGATGCCGTTACAGGTGCTATGATACTTTTATTTACGACCACGGTTCCTCCATTTTTTAAATATGGAAAAACACGCACAGCCTCTCCTGCTTCAAACCCTATAATCATATCTGCCTTACCGAGCGGAATCAGTGATGAATAAATATCCTGTCCAATCCTGACATGACTCACAACACAACCTCCACGCTGAGACATACCGATTGTCTCTGCCGTCCTTGCCTGCTCATCTCTGTCCATAGCTGCTGCTGCAATCAGTCTAGATGCCAGTACCGTTCCCTGTCCACCTACTCCACTCAATAATATACTTTTATTCATGTCTGGCACCTCCTGTCTTTGCTGAAATCGCATTTACAGGACATACATAAGTACATAGGCCACATCCATAACATAATAAAGGATCAATTTTAGCTCCACCATCATCACTTTTTATAATCGCTGGGCAGCCTAATTCCTTGATACACTTTTTACAATGAATACATCTGTCTGCATCCACCTGCATCTTTTGTGACGGTTTGATTAACGCTATACAGGGCGATTGAAAAATAATTGCCTTAACGCCCTTTTTGGAAG
Organism: uncultured Lachnospiraceae bacterium; assembly: GCA_964483545.1. Classification (GTDB taxonomy): domain Bacteria; phylum Bacillota; class Clostridia; order Lachnospirales; family Lachnospiraceae; genus JAAYYM01. The sequence continues at coordinate 2,595 of CAZACC010000074.1, read as the reverse complement.
CAGCTGATTCCACAGCTGCAATTGCCTGACCTAATTCGAGTGGATTCACTGTTTCAATTGACTGTATACCGATGGCCTCTAATATTTTTTTAATACTGACCTTGTCCACAATGTTACCCATCATGGTCTTTCCTGTACCTGGATGTACCTGATGCCCAGTCATAGCTGTCGTTGCATTATCTAGAATGATCAAAATAATGTCTGTTTCGTTATAAACTGCATTGACGATTCCCGTTATTCCTGATGCAAAGAAAGTAGAATCACCAATGAACGCAAAATTGACCGCATCAGATTCTACCCTATGCAAGCCTTGTGCCATTGTAATCCCTGCTCCCATACACAGACATGTATCCACCATATCAAGCGGAGCTGCATTTCCCAGTGTATAGCAGCCAATATCTCCAGAAAAAACAGCCTTTTTGCCCTTCATAGCCTGTTTCACTGCATAAAAAGATGCTCTGTGAGGACATCCTGCACACAATACTGGCGGTCTTACTGGCAGCTGCGGAAGTTCCACTACATTGTTGTTTGTATCATCTAATGTCTTTAAAATTCCTTTTCCGAGAAAGTTCTGTATATCCTTTTTCACACTCTCTACGGTATTCTCACCTGCTGAAGCAGTATGACCTGTCTGTTTCCCTTTAATTTCTACATTTAAGTGGTGTTTACCACACAGATAGATTAGTTCCCGTTCAATAACAGGATCTAATTCTTCCAGACATAATACTTCATCTAATCCGTCTAGGAATTCAAGTGCCAGACTCTCTGGAAACGGATATGGAGTGGCCACTTTCATCATTCTGCATGGCATTTCAGCTTCCTGACTAAGGGTCTCCATAGCGTATATGTAGCTGATTCCCCCAACGGCTATTCCTTTTTTCCCTGTGCCTGATAATTGATTATAATGATTCCTTGAAAAATCCTCTCCAATTTCAGGATTTCTGCTTACGATTTTCAAATGGTTCTGGTAAGCTGTTCTTGGGAAGATAACCCATTTGGAGCTATCCTTGATGAATCCCTCTGGCTGATGGATCCTGATCCGATCCTCAACATGCATGGATGCGCATCCATGACACACACGTGTTGTTGGTCTGAATAATACGGGGGTTTCATACTTTTCTGAATACTCAAAAGCCTCCTGGATCATACCATAGGCTTCCTCTGGAGATGTGGGGTCAAATACCGGCAACTTGCAATAAGAGGCAAACGCCCTTGTATCCTGTTCTGTCTGCGATGAAATAGGGCCAGGATCATCTGCAACGACCAGAACCATGCCGCCTTTGATTCCCATATATGCCAGACACATCAACGGATCTGATGCAACATTCATACCGACCTGCTTCATGGTTACCATGGTACGTGCTCCAGCATAAGAAGCTCCAGCTGCAACCTCCAGAGCTGCTTTCTCATTAATAGACCATTCTACATAGACATCCGGATTGATCTCTTTTCTGTACTTTGCAACTGTTTCCAGGACTTCCGTTGACGGAGTCCCTGGATAACCTGCCACCAGATTCACACCTGCATGTAAAGCTCCAAGACCAATAGCCTCATTTCCCATCAAAAATTTCATACTCATAATACGATTAACTTCCTTTCGTATGGTTCATCCTAAATCTGTGTTCTGACTACCTTGGGTCTGAAGCCATGTTCATTCAGAGCATCTATAATCTGATTCTTATGCTCTGTTCCAAATGCCTCAACTGTAATTCTTAATTCCACAGCAGCACTTCTATTTGTAGTCACAAACTGATTGTGCTCCAGTTTAATCACGTTCCCGTTCTGCTCAGCCAATACACCCGACACTCTTGACAATTCACCTGGCTTATCAGGCAGCAGTACAGACACGGTAAAGATTCTGTCTCTCATAATCAGCCCCTGCTGTACAACTGATGACATCGTGATGATATCCATATTTCCACCGCTTAGGATTGCTACGATCTTCTTTCCTTTGATATCCATATGCTTTAATGCAGCAATTGTCAACAGCCCTGAATTCTCAATGACCATTTTATGATTCTCAACAAGATCAAGAAAAGCAACGATTAGTTCTTCATCCTCTACCGTGATAATATCATCCAGACTTTTCTTCAGATATGGAAATATCAGCGTTCCAGGTGTTTTCACCGCAGTACCGTCAGCAATCGTGTTCACCTCTGGCAAGGTGGTTACCTTTCCGTTTTTCAAGGATACCTGCATACAATTTGCTCCTGCTGGTTCTACCCCGATGACTTTGATCTTCGGATTCATCAGCTTGGCAAGGGTAGATACACCAGTCGCCAGCCCGCCCCCACCGATCGGAACCAAAATATAATCTACCAGCGGCAGCTCTTTGAAGATCTCCATGGCAATCGTTCCCTGCCCCGTTGCCACTGCAAGATCATCAAAAGGATGAATGAAGGTATACTCCTTCTCCTTTGCAAGATCCAGTGCATACGCACAGGCCTCATCATAGACATCACCTTTCAGGATAACCTCTGCGCCATAGCTCTTTGTACGATTGACCTTCATGAGGGGTGTCGTAGTAGGCATCACAATCACTGCTTTGACACCATAACACTTTGCTGCATATGCAACACCCTGTGCATGGTTTCC
>CAZACC010000073.1:0-11062 GCA_964483545.1 uncultured Lachnospiraceae bacterium | reverse complement strand
TCTCTGTCGTCACACCCTTAAGACCCTGCTGTTTTGCATAGTATGCCTGTGCAATCGCAGAATTCAGCTTGTGACTGCCGCTTGTATTATTTCCTTCAAACTTATAGTAGATCTTAGCTGGTGTCTGCAGCTTCTCCTCCAAGCAATAAGCCCTAACTAGTGGTGACGGTCTGTACATCTTATAGAAATCCCTAATTTCCTGTGGGATATCAAAATAAGCATTTGTGTCATCGAGTTCCTGCTTTACAAGTTCGTCACAGAATACTGGTCTTAGATCCTCAAAGGTCATTGGCTGATGTGTCGCAGGATTGAGTAATGGTGCTGGTTTATTCTTCATATCAGCACGGACATTATACCACTGCTTCGGCATCTCACTTTCCTCAAGATAGATTTTGTACGGGATTTTTGTTGTTTCTTTCATTTTTTTGCGCTCCTTTCGCTTTTGCTGTGGGACTGTTTGCTCTACCGTGATCAGCTGCTGCTAACATGCTTTGATGCTGTCACACATATAAAAAGCTCCTGTCCTCACAATAATCTGTTATTGCTAGGACAAGAGCTATATTTCCTCCTGCGGTGCCACCTGGCTTGATGCAACGATATACGGTCACATCCTCTCATGCATACTGACATATGCTGACGTTGTTAACGGAGTACCTGCTCCGGCTCGCCTACTGGAATACAATCTTTCGGTTCGCCCTCAGAAGCCCATTCATCTTTTCCTTTCTTACCGCAATCCCACCGCCTGCGGCTCTCTGCAAAGAAGGTGCTCAAGACTACTCTTTCTTCTTCAACGGTTTTTCATTAAACAAAATGTAGCACAGATTACTTGATTATGTCAATACCAAAATCAAAATAATTGAATCAGACGAAATACCTGTTCTGCTGTCAGCATGATATTTTTTCTTGCAGTATCTTGTTCCATAGCTTTCTCTACAGTCATCGGACAACGTAGAATCGGGAAGTAAGCATCGATTCCCGCCTGGTTGCAGGCTGCTGCATCCTCTGTAGCTGATCCACAAAAGGCAATAACCTTTTTACCGTACTTTTTTGCAAGCTTGGCAACCCCAATCGGTGCCTTGCCCATCGCCGTCTGTGCATCCAGTCTGCCCTCACCTGTAATGACAAAATCAGTCTCTTTGATTTCCTTTTCCAAATCAATTGTATCCAGAATAATGGAAATTCCTGGTTCCAGTTTCCCCTGCAGGAACGTCACAAATGCATAGCCTAGTCCACCCGCTGCTCCGCTTCCAGGAACATCGATATTATCCAGACTCAAACGTTTCTTAATCACGTTAGCGTAATTTCTCAGTCCAGCATCCAACTGCTCCACCATCTGTGGTGTCGCACCCTTCTGTGGGCCGTATACATGTGCAGCACCTAGCGGTCCGCACAAAGGATTCTCGACATCACATGCAATACGAAATGTACATTCCTTCAATTCTGGCATTAGACCAGAGGCATCTACATCTGCTACACGCAGCATATCCAGTCCATAAGGTCCCAGATTACCTCCGTCTTCATTGAAGAATTGAACGCCCATTGCCTCTAGCATGCCCATACCGCCGTCATTCGTCGCACTACCACCGATTCCGATGATAAAATCACGGCATCCGCGCTTAACAGCATCTAATATCATCTCTCCGACTCCATAAGTCGTTGTGTTTTTCGGATTACGCTTCTCTTTAGCCACCATGGTAATTCCAGCAGCTGCAGCCATCTCCATAACGGCCAACTTTTTACTCTCGATCATTCCATAGACTGCATCTGTCTTCTCGCCAAGTGCATCCGTGACTTTCACGGTGACAAGCTCGCCTCCCATACCAGAAACCAGTGCTCCTACTGTACCTTCTCCTCCATCTGCCAACGGTTTCACAGTAATCTCCGCATCCTCATATACCTTTTTGATGCCCTGCTGAATCGCAGCTCCTGCATCCAGTGATGACAGACTCCCCTTCAGTGAATCGATCGCGATCAATACTTTCATACATTACCTCACATTTGTTCTAAATTTTCGAGTTTCTAATACTATTATACTAGCTGATTTTACCAATATATACAAGGTAAAAGATTGTCTTTTTCTCACTATTTTGGCGAAAATGATGTTGACATGATTTTATATTAATGTTATTGTATCAATATCAGTAATAATTACTATAATTAAACAAATTTACATTAGATACGGCTTGAAAGGAGATTTTTATGAATACGAATGTTTTGAGAGATTTGTCTTATGGGGTTTATGTAATCTCAACGTTGGATGGTGACAGGGCTACGGGGTGCGTGGCAAATAGCGTTATGCAGATTACTTCAGCTCCGGTAACGGTAGCACTGAGTATGAATCATGATAATTTTACAAACGGATGTATCCGGAAAACAGGCAAATTTGCAGTTTCTATTTTGTCAGTGGACAGTGCTCCTTCTTTAATTGGAACATTTGGCTTTCAATCTGGTAAGGATGTTGATAAGTTTGCATCTGTGCCTTACGAAATGAAAGAAGGACTTCCGGTCGTTCCAGATTCCTGCGGATATATGGTATTTAGGGTAGTGGGTGAGACCGAGACCTCTTCGCATACGATTTTTCTTGGAGAATTGATTGATGGAGATGTGTTTGAATCGGCTGAGGCGATGACTTACGCTTATTACCACAAGGTTGTAAAGGGTAAAAGCCCTAAGAATGCTCCTACTTATATACCAGAAGAAGACGCTCCTACTGCTGCAGAATCGAAGTCTGTTTGGAAATGTTCTGTCTGTGGATATGAGTATGACGGAGATGTTCCCTTTGATGAGCTTCCAGATGACTACAAATGTCCGGTCTGTGGACAGCCAAAGTCAGTATTTAATAAAATTGAAAAATAGTGACTTCCCTCATTAGTCCCTACCATAGAGTGGAGTATCCCACTGGTATTTTTCCATGATGACGTGGTCATCCTTGAATTCGACTCCATCGGCTTCCAGTCGTTCACGTTGAACTCCTGCACCGCCAAAGGCGAAGCCAGGTGCCACCCTGCCATCTTTTGTTACAACACGATAACAGGGAATTGCGTCTCCATCCGGATTGGCATGCAGCGCATAACCCACTACACGTGACCAGCGTTTATTCCCGGCCAGAGCGGCAACCTGACCATAGGTTGCCACCTGCCCTTTTGGTATTTTCTTTACGATCTCATAAATTTTATCAAACGTACTCATTGTTCTCTCCTGATGTTTGCTAAAGCATAATTGTTCGTTCTATTCGTCTGCACCTGTTTCTTCATAAATGGAGTAATCGCGCTCCATCATCCTTTCAAACAATTCACTCTTTAATTCCTGTTTGTCCAGATTGTCCAGCAGCAGTCGCCGGATTTTGCTTTTGTTTCTAGTACTGTAGCCTTTGATCTTATGACGCTTCATAATATCAATCAGTTCATTTCTCCAAAGGAACTTCAGCTGATTCTGTAGTCGTACCTTTGGGCTGATGACCGCCTCACGTTCAACAACCAGCTTTAACATCCCATTTTGTTCTGAGATGCAGTAGATACCCCAGAACTCTGGCAATACCTCAGCTGCCTTGTTGATATATTTTTCCCCTGTTACAAGGTAATTGTAATCGCAAAATCTGCTGTAATCCCTAATCTGATGTTCTAACCGCTCCAATGAGTCTCTGTCACTTTTGATCTCAAACCCGATAATCCCGCGTTCTGGTGCAAACATCACTGCATCTGCCCTGCATTTTCTGCATAGAACAAGCTCCTCCATGATTCTCATCCGCTCTCCTGACATCTCAAACATCTCAAATAATACAGGTCGCATATCCTGATCCAGCAATTTCGGATGTCGTTTCTTTTCTTGTTTCTCTGCCGTATTCATGGCACTTTGTCACTCCCTGCTATTGGCATCTCAGCGTCAGTTTATAAATCCTTGGAACTCTAATATCTACCATGCCCACAATCCTGCGGCCGCTTTCCCGTACTGCAAAAAAGGTAGACTCTAGTATGAACTGCCTGCTTACTCATCAAGCAGCAAGACCCCACCCTTTTTAATCATCAGCATCTCGACCTGCTCGATTTCCTTTCGTGTCTGTACGATTTCCTTGCTGACCTTCCACCAAAGCCTGTCTGCATCCTCTGGCTCTCCAGCAATCGTAAACATCACGTTCCATTCGAACGGCGCTTCTGTGATTTCTCTAATTCGAACAGCGAATGTATTCTCTGGCTTTTCCACCGCCATAAAGGAGTTTTCTCCCGCCTGAGCTGACTCCTGAGTGTATCTTTTGTAAATATGAAAATCATGCGCTCGTACACCAATGTACATCCTGCCCTTGTCAATTTTTTGCGGAAAATTGCTTTTATGGCTTGCATTTCGACTTTCTATCAATGACTGTTCTGATCTATTTGGATCATCAGGAATCTGTATAGGCAGGTTCCACTTTGTGGCCAGAATCACATGATTGGATTTCACTTCAATCGGTGAAATATTCTTACAGCCCGTCAAACGTGCTACTGCCAGATTCCTTGGATTTTGAAACAAATCCTTTGTATCGCCGTGGCAAGTTCCCTTCCCTCTCTCGATTATGAAAAGTGTATCACTTAGCTTATAGACCTCGTCTCTGTTGTGCGTGACTAACAGTGAAACTCCTCCAAACTCCTGCATAATTTTACCAATCTCAGCCTGTAATTCTTCTTTCAAATAAGTATCCAATGCTGAAAACGGCTCATCAAACAGAAGTACCTCTGGCTCTGCCAACAGCATCCTCGCCACAGCGGTCCTCTGCTGTTCACCACCAGAAAGACTGGTGGGATATTGATGCTCCAGACCAGACAGATGAAACCTCTGTATCATTTTAGACACCTGCTCATCAGTGTCATGATTATTCGCCGATGGATGTCTTGTTTTCCACCCAATTTCTATATTTTGGGAAACGGTCATATTGGGAAACAGTGCATAATTCTGAAAAAGATATCCTACTCTTCGTTCCTGAGGCTTCAGATTGATGCCTTTTTCTGAATCAAAGAGTATCCTGTTATCCAGAATGATAATACCTTCATCTGGTGTCTCAATCCCAGCTATGCATTTTAGAGTCATGCTCTTTCCGGAACCAGAGGCTCCTAAAATGCCCATGCACCCTGCCTCTGCAGAAAAATCGACATCTAGTTTGAAATTCTTTAATTTTTTCTTGATCTTGACTGTCAGAACCATCTGCTACCTCATATCCATTTCCTGTTTATGAACACGACTCTTGCTTCTTCCCTGTCTCACGTATCCATGTTCATTCATTACTATAAATCTCCTGTGCGGCTTCACTGAAACTGGCTGTTATACATCTGCGCATAAAACCCAGCACGTGCCAGCAGTTCCTCGTGATTGCCCTGTTCGATGATCTTTCCGTCCTTCATCACCAGAATGATATCAGCATTTTGGATCGTTGAAAGCCTATGTGCCACGATAAAACTCGTTTTTCCTTCCATCAGTTTATTGAATGCGCCCTGAATCCTCATTTCAGTGCGTGTATCAATAGAAGATGTTGCCTCATCCAGAATCAGCATCGGCGGCAGGCACAACATCACTCTGGTAATGCACAATAGCTGTTTCTGTCCCTGAGACAGCATACCGCCATCCTCCCCGATTACCGTATCATATCCCTGTGGCAGCCTGCGAATAAAAGAATGTGCATGGGCTTCCTTTGCTGCTATCAAGATTTCTTCCTCTGTTGCCTCCGGTCTTCCCATCACAATGTTATCTCTGATAGTCCCACTCCGAAGCCATGTATCCTGAAGCACCATACCATAAGAAGTTCGAAGACTCTTTCTGGTCACTTTCTTGATATCGGTTCCGTCTATGCTAATACTGCCATGATCAATATCGTAGAAACGCATGAGCAGATTGATGATCGTTGTTTTCCCACAACCAGTCGGTCCGACAATGGCAACCTTTTCGCCTGGTTTTACCATTATATTTAGATTTTCAATCAGGGGCATATCCTTTGTATACGAAAAATCCACATGCTCACAGATTACCGTCCCCTCTGCCTCATTTAAAGTTTCCGCCGCCTCATCATCAGGCTTCTGTGGCTTCTCATCAATCAACTCAAAGATTCTAGCAGCACAGGCAATGGCATTCTGTAATTCCGTTACTACGCCTGAGATTTCATTAAACGGCTTTGTATATTGATTGGCATAGCTTAGAAAGCTGGAAAGGATACCCACTGTCATACCACCATTCAATACAGCCACCGCACCAGTCAGTGCCACCCCTGCATAGACAATGCTGTTGACAAACCGGGTGGACGGATGAGTCAGGGAAGAAAAGAAAAGAGCACGCAGGGAAGCTTTTTGCAGCTTTCCATTCATTTCATCGAATCTCTCCAATACTTGCTCTTCATGAGAAAAAGCCTTAACTACCTTTACGTTTCCGATCATTTCATCAATCAGCGACGTCTGTTCACCACGGATTACTGACTGTTCACGAAACAATAAAAACGTCTTATTTGCAATAAATCTGGCAACAAACAGTGATAACGGTGTGATCAGCACAACAACCAGTGTGATTTTCGCATTCATGTACATCATAAAAGCGAGCGTTCCCAGAATGGTCACCACACCCGTAAACAGCTGCGTAAAGCCCATCAGCAGACCATCAGCAAACTGATCCACATCGGCAATGATACGACTGACGATATCTCCTTGAGACTGCGCATCTAGATAGCTAAGCGGCAGAATCTCCAACTTCTCAAATGCTTCATTCCTGATGTCTCGCACTACAAGATATGTCATTTTGTTATTCATCACATTCATCAGCCACTGGGCAAACGCTACGATAACAGATACCAGAATGACCCTTATAACGTATATCGAAATACCTGCAAAGTCTACTTGTCCATAAACGATCAAATCGATCGCAGACCCAATCAAAATCGGCACATACAAGGTTAAAGAAACCGAAAGAACTGCAAGTAACACTGTAGAAATCATTAGCAATTTATATTTTTTCAGATGCTGCATAACTTTATAAATTGTTTGTCTCTGATTCAATAATTTCATTCTTCTCTATGCCTCCTTCTTGAACTGTGAAGCATAGATTTCCTGATACACACTGCAGTGATTCAGCAATTCCTCATGGGTTCCGCTGCCAACCACTGCTCCATCATCCAGAACTATGATCTGATCCGCATGGCGGATAGAAGAAGTCCGCTGTGAAACAATCACCACTGTTGGCTGATAGGGTAATTTCATAATCGCATTGCGAAGCTTTGCATCTGTTGCAAGATCAAGTGCAGAGGCACTGTCATCCAGTATCAGTATCTCAGGTTTCCGAACGAGTGCTCTCGCGATTGTCAACCGCTGCCTTTGCCCACCTGATAGATTACGTCCGCCTTGTGCGATTTTAGCCCCTAATCCGCCCTTGGCTGCTACTACATCATCAGCCACTGCCGTGTGAACCGCATCTACGAGATCAGCAGCGGAAGCATGTTCATTGCCCCATCTGAGATTCTCTTCTATCGTTCCACGAAAAAGAACCGCTTTCTGTGTTACGATTCCAATCTTCTGACGTAGGATATCAATCGGATATTCCTTGACGTTGATGCCATCCACCAACACTTCTCCTTCTGTTGCATCATAAAACCGTGGGATTAGGTTGATAACAGAACTCTTTCCTGAACCTGTACCACCGATGATGCCGATTGTCTCACCCTTTTTCACTGTAAAATCAATGTCTGTCAAAGCCTCATCTCCAGACGTATGATACCGCAAAGATACACACCTGAATTCCACCTTATTCATAGATTCTTGATCTATACGCACATCAGTAACAGCAGGAATTTCCATACCGTTTTTGACTGATAAAACCTCTCCGATGCGGTTGCCGCATGCGATTGCTTTATTCAGAGTAATGATTAGGTTCGCCAGCTTGATCAGCTCGACCAGAATCTGAGACATATAATTATAGAGCGCTACAACCTGTCCCTGCGTCAACACTCCCTCATTGACCTGAACTGCACCGACATGAATCAAGCAGACAATCGCCAGGTTGACAATGACATAGGTCAGCGGGTTCAGTGCGCCAGACAGCCATCCTGCCCTTCTCTGCTCGGCAGCAAGCTCTGTGTTTCTCTCGGTAAAACGCTGAATTTCTTCCTCTTCCTTGCAGAATGCACGAATCACGCGGACTCCAGACAGATTTTCACGGGTCAGTGATAATACAGTATCCAGTCTCATTTGAACCCGTTTCAGCATCGGGATATTATATTTCATGATTAGTCCAACCGATAACGATAATAGTAATATCACCCCAACGAATACTAACGCCGCCTTGAAGTCAATCGTAAATGCCATAATCATTGCACCAACTACAACAAACGGCGAACGTAGAAACAGACGCAGAAACATATTCACACCGGTCTGCGCCTGATTGACATCACTTGTCATTCTCGTAATCATGGTAGATGTCCCTAATGTATCGATTTCTGAGTAAGAAAGTCCCAGTAGATGACCAAACAGATCATGTCTGAGTCCAGTACTGAATCCCACTGCTGCCTTTGCTGCAAAAAACTGCGCCGTTACAGCGCAAATCAAACCGATCAGACCCAGCATAACTAACAGTCCGCAGCTGCGGTAAATATAATCGCTGCGGTTGTTCCCGATTCCCTGATCAATGATTGCCGCTATCACAAGTGGCACAAATAATTCAAAGGACGCCTCCAGCATTTTAAATAACGGGGCGAGAATGCACTCCTTTTTATAATCTTTTAAATAAACCAAAAGCTGCTTCATGTTATCTAGTTTTTCCCTTCATTCCAAAATAATTCATCGCAGCTACAATCATAAAGGATAAAACAACCAAAATCAAGACATACTGAAACGCCTGCTGCATATCACCAGCAGCCACAGCGGAATAAACAGCTAATGGCAGCGTCCTTGTCTTTCCTGCTATATTTCCAGCAATCATGGTCGTTGCCCCGAACTCTCCCAGCCCTCTGGCAAACGCCAGTACACCGCCCGAGAGTACCCCTGGCATCGCACATGGCAATACAACCTTCCGAAAAATGCTCCACTCAGACATACCAAGTGTACGTCCTGCATGCAGCAGATTCTCGTCTACCTGTTCAAAAGCACCTCTGGCCGATCGATACATAAGCGGAAAAGAGATTACAACTGCCGCTATCACGGTCGCTCCCCATGAAAACGGAACTTTTACTCCGAAAAAATTGACCAACAGGCTGCCAATCGGACGTTTGACCCCGAATGTATATAGCAGAAAAAAACCTGCCACCGTCGGAGGCAGTACCAATGGCAGTGTTAAGATGCCATCCCATATCATCTTTGCTTTTTGATTCTTTGAAAATGCAACAGCTCTCGCTGCAAGAATGCCTAGAATAAAAGTGATCAATATGGACACACATGCTGTCCTAATCGATATCCAAATTGGTGTTAATTCCATCCTGATTGAATCCTTTCTATTACCCGAAATATTCAACTACAATATTATACTTCTAGATCAATTACATCAAGTGAAATCTTTATAATGCCTCCGCAGACCATACCTTCCTCCTCTGCCTGCTCTGGCAGCATGTTGATCTCAAGTACCCTGCTGTCTTTCACTGTATTACGCATCATGTAAAGCGCTTCCTTTACTACCTGTGCCTCGACACATCCACCACCGATTGTCCCCGTACAGGCTCCGTCTTCGAAAACCACCATTTTGGTTCCAACACTTCTGGGTGCAGAGCCCTTTCTGGAAATAATCGTCGTCAAACATCTGTTTCTATCATCATCTGTAAGAAGTGCTTGTATAATTTCCTGTGTATAGCCGTCCGCCTTTTTCCCTTTACGAATTTGGTTCCTAATCTGTACAATCTCAGCCATAACTGAAACTGCGATTTCCCCAGGGGTCTCTCCCCCGATCTGTAGTCCGATTGGACTATGCAGCTTTGCGATCTCCTCTTCCAAAATGCCCTCTGCTGCAAATGCTTGCCTGACTTCTCTTGATCGTACTTTCGACCCCATCATACCTATATAAGCATACTCCTTTGCAAAAATAGAGCGCAGACATTCCATATCATATCTGTGTCCTCGTGTCACAACGACAAAATAAGCATTGGATCCGCCTTCAGTCTGTGAAAGAGCATTCTGAAACGTATCACAGATTACCCGATCGGCACCTGCTGCTCTTGCATGGTCTGAATAAAGTGGTCTGTCCTCTAAAACGGTTACACGAAAATCAAGCAGCTTTCCTATTTTAATGATCGGTATGGAAACATGTCCTCCGCCACATATGATTAGTTCTTCATGCTGTGTCATAATATTCTCAAATTTACTTTGTGCAATACTCATTCGTTCTGCCCCATTCACTTCCTAATTTATGCACACTGTCAGGATCCATAGCTACTTACCGAAACCACAGTTCGGAAAAGTACAAATCTCGCAGGACAGACACAGACCTCCCTCGCCCAGACAATTGATGTCGTCAGCAGTCAGTCTCTCGTCTGCCATCAGTCTTGGCAGGATTAGATCAAAAATGGTCCTTCTAGCATACATGACGCATCCTGGCAGCCCGATGATTGGAACCCCATCATCATGATATGCAAGCAGGAACATGGCGCCTGGCAATACCGGAGCACCATAGCTTACAACACGCCCTCCTTGGCTTTTCCCGCTCTTGCTGCTTGCATTTTTGATCGCAAGTGGCGTCCGATCATCCGGATCCACACTCATACCACCAGTACAGATGACCAAATCAGCCCCCTGCTCTATCCATACCTGAATGGCTGCTGTAATCCCTTCTGGATCATCATTACAAATTTTCTGACCGATGATTTCTGTATCAAACTGTGCCAGTTTGTCTAAAATGACTGGTGTAAATGTATCTTCAATACGTCCGTAATAAACTTCTGAGCCAGTAGTCACAATTCCTACCTTCTTATGTAAAAAAGGTTTAATATCCAGCATTGGAAGTCCACCACTATTTTTCTTGTATTCCTCCGCAATACTACGAGCCTGCTCTATTCGCTTCTTTTCAATGATCAGTGGAATCACCCGGGTTCCTGCCAGCTTATCTCCTTTGTGCACAGTTGTATTGCCATGTCTGG
>CAZACC010000072.1:0-11093 GCA_964483545.1 uncultured Lachnospiraceae bacterium | reverse complement strand
TTGAAATGAACATATTGATTTCAACAGGATCACCTGAAGCTGCTGTATCTGCTGCTGGTGCTTCCTCAGCTGCTGGTGCTTCCTCCGTTGCCTGCGCAGCATCTGCTGCGGGAGCCTGTTCTGTTGCACCGCTGTTGCCACAGCCTGCAAGCATAACCGCTACCATAGATACAGAAAGTAATATACTGATTAATTTCTTTTTCATAACAATTTTCCCATCCTTTCTAAAATACCTTATAGAATAATTTGTTCTATATTTCAACCGCATCCGGCCGGAATGCAGTAAAATATCTGTTTACCGTAATTCGTAAATCATCCCTTTACAGCACCCGCTACGACACCCTCTACAATATACTTCTGTAGCAAAACAAAAAAGATAATTGATGGAACCACTGCCAGCACCATCGCTGTCATCGCATAATGCCACTGTGTGTTGAACTGTCCTACAAAGGTATATGCCGCCAGCACCAGAGTCTTGGTCTTCGGTGAGCTGTTAACCATCAGAAGCGGAAGCAGGAAGTCGTTCCAAATCCACATTACATCTAGCACAACAACGGTTACTGTTACAGATTTCAAAAGCGGAAAAATAACTCTGACAAATGTCCCAAGTGTTGATGCACCGTCTATTTTTGCACTTTCATCTATCTCCTTCGGAATGGTCTTCATAAAATTATAGAAGATAAATGTTGCCATTGGTATTCCAAATCCCCAGTACTGTATGCCTAGCCCCCATGTAGAGCCTGACAGATTTACAACGTTCATGACCTTGAGCAATGTAATCATAATCGTTTGAAAAGGAATCAACATTGGTGTTATAATAATTGTATGAATTAGCTTTGTATACTGGTTTTTCTTACGATCCAGTATATAAGCTGATAATGATGAAAACAATACAATACCAAAAATTCCGATGGCTGTAATGATAAGGTTATTTAAAAACAACCTCCAGTAATCCATTTTGTCCATAACATGTGAATAATTGCCCCATTCAATCCTGCTCGGAAGACCGATTACATCCGTGATGACCTCTTTGAACGGCTTTACCGAGTTTATAAACATTAAGAAAACCGGATAAATATAGATTATTCCAATAATAGTGATTACAATTTCCAGTAGAAGCATTTGAAGCCTTTTCTTCTTTGCTCTTGTCATCACAGATCCACCTCCTTAGAACTGAAGGCTTTCAGTACCAGCTGTGTCAGGACTAGTACAATTACAAAAAAGAGAATGGACTTTGCAGATCCGAGTCCGTAATTATTGTTTTGAAATGCCTCTCTGTATATTTCAAGGGTCACGCTATAGGTCGAGCTTCCTGGTCCACCCTTTGTCAATGCCAGAATGATATCAAATACCTTTAAGGAATTCGTAAGTGACATAAAGATACAGGTTGTAATAGAAGGCCCC
The DNA here is from genome assembly GCA_964483545.1 of uncultured Lachnospiraceae bacterium. Classification (GTDB taxonomy): domain Bacteria; phylum Bacillota; class Clostridia; order Lachnospirales; family Lachnospiraceae; genus JAAYYM01. The sequence goes on along the minus strand of CAZACC010000072.1, from coordinate 9,689 downwards.
AACAGTGGAAGTGTTACTTTGAAGAAACGTCTGAATCCACCTGCGCCATCTACTGTAGCAGCCTCAAGAACATCCGTCGGAACAGCCTGCAGTCCTGCTATATAAAGCACTACATAAAACCCAAGCGACTGCCAAATACCGACAAATACGACTGAATAAAACGCAAGATTCGGATCTCCAAGCCAGCTCAGATTCAAAACATCCATAGATGTCAATTCATATAATCTTGCAAAGCCCTGTGAAAATATAAATTTCCAGATGAATCCAACAATTGTCATGCTCATAATATATGGCACAAAGAAAACGCCTCTCATAACATTTGCCAATTTAAATTTCTTGACCAATGCCACCGCAAGTGTAAGTGCAATGATATTGGTAACAATGATAAACACAACTGCATACTTCATAGTAAAAAGAGTTGCATTGAGGAAATCCGAATTTCCGGTAAATATCTGCTTAAAATTCTCTAAACCGATAAATACTGGCTCCTTTGCAATACCATTCCACTTTGTTAGAGAATAATAACCACTCATCACAAAAGGGATATAGATTGTGAGACAGACGAGAATCACTGCGGGAATGGTATACAGTACTGTCTCCATGATCTCTCTTTTCTTCATACCGATATGCTTCATCTTTAATGACCTCCAAAAAACACTTGCTAAATGTATAAATATATGTTTATATTTTATATATTTAATTATAATTGATAATCTTTTTTGGTGAAATGCAATAAAAAGAACAATCGATGGTAAAAAAGGAATCAATTATGCACAATCATTGCTTCAGGAAGGAGTTTTGGTTATGGAATTCAAACGTCGTATCAAGAATTGGTTGAGTCGGATATCACTCCGGACACAGTTAATCGTGCTTGCAACTTCCATTATTTTTGTGATTATATTTGCCATTACTTTGTTTAATTATGTCAGCAATAAGAAAACCATCATGGACCAAGCAGTGAAGTCTATTTCCGCTACTCTTGATTTTGAAGCAGACAACTTTGATTCCTATATGAATGATATCAACTGGTACTCTCTTGCCCTGCGAAATGATGAACGCTTTTTACAGCTGATCTCCAACAACAGAGTCTTGAATTACGATGATAACAACTATATCCAGTCTTTAATGAAAAGTAATTATTATTCCAGAAATGATGTGATAGCCTATAAATTGTATTTGCTGAATAAGCAAAATCTAATATCCATTTCTTCCAAACAAATTCGAATTACTTCCGTACCTTTTTCTGATTTTGAATCAATCGCAGATTATGACAATTTTACAAAAGGAAAATACTACCTTTCCATACATCCTAATGAAACAGATGGTGACTTTATGGACTACTACAGAACCATTATTGACGTAGCGACACAGAAGCCTCTGGCTATCGTTCAGCTGACTATAGATGATACCCTTCCTACGGCACTGGCAAAAAATCATTTGTCCGAGGATGAAATATTTGCTGTCATCGATGACAATGGTTATCTGTACTATTCCAGTGATTTGAATCGATTCAGCACAAAAGATCTTACCTCCTGTACTAATCAGATTAATAAAGCCAGTCAAAATTTCTTTTATCTAAATCTTCAGAATCAGAATTATCTGACTGTTTTCAAATCAAGCGCAAAAAATCATTTTAAACTTGTGGTCTTCAAACCAGTCAGCAGTCTTCAGGAACGCGTAACAGCAACTAGAGATTTGAGCTTTCTGATTGGGTTTGCAGCATTGGTCTTATCTGTTATTCTGTTTAGCGTTTTTCTTCATCTAATCATACACCCGATTAGTGTATTAATTCTCCGTATGAAAAGCGCAGGTGAAGGTAATTTTACATCTGTTGAACCCATCGGCGGCAATCTCGAAATCTGCAATCTTGAAGAAGAATACAATACTATGCTCATGCGCATAGATGAACTAATCAAGACAAACTATATTTCAAGACTAAATGAAGAAACAGCAAAGCTCATTGCACTGGAAGCGCAGACAAATCCTCACTTCCTATACAATACGCTTCAAGCAATTTCATCAGAAGCCATATTAAATCATCAGACTAAAATCAATGATATGATTACCAGTCTGGCTTCATTGCTGCATTACGGGATTAAAGACAAAGATATGATGAGTGTAAGAGAAGAAATCACGCAGGTACAGAATTACTTGATGCTGCAAAAAGCACGCTTTGATGATGTCCTTTCCTATAAAATTGACGTAGATGAATCTGTGAACGACATCGCAATACCAAAGCTGAGCATCACAACACTGGTTGAAAACTCTATTATGCATGGTATGACTGGCACTGTGAGATCCATCCATATACATGTATCTGCATATCTTGAAAACGATTTTCTAATCATCAAGGTCATTGACAACGGTCATGGTATTGATCGTGTCCGCTATGCCGAAGTCATGGAATCTTTTAAAGATGTGCCTCTGCGCTCAGAACACAATACAGGCATTGGACTTTCCAACCTGTACAATCGACTGATACTGGTATATCGAGATAAAGCAGATATGAACATAGAAAGTGAAATATATGTCGGAACAACTATTACACTGATGATTCCGATTACGGAGGATATTTCTTATGTATCAAGCACTTATCATTGATGATGAAAAACCTGTCAGAACTGCCATCTCCGCATTGGGTTGCTGGAAAAAATTCCAAATATCCGAACTTCTCTATGCCACCAATGGCGAGGAGGGGCTATCTGTTATGCGTGATCAGAATCCACAGCTTGTATTTGTAGATATGCACATGCCTGTTATGAATGGGTCTGATTTTCTGGGTGCTGCAAAAAAGGAATTTCCCAATACCCAGTATATTGTTGTCAGTGGATATGACGAATTTAAGTATGCACAAGTTGCCATCAAAAGCGGAGCTATTGATTATCTTTTAAAGCCCATCAACGGTAATGATCTGAACCAGGCAATCGAAAAAGCTGTTGCTGTACTGGATGGTATTTTTTCTGAGGAATCTGACACAGAGGACTTCCCCAGCAAACAGGATCTGAAGCCAGGAGAAGTCATTGATATCATTAAAGAATATGTAGAATCAAACTATTGCAAAGAAATCAAGCTGGCAATGTTCAGCGAAAAATATTACTTTTCACAAAAATATCTTTCCAAACTATTTAAGAACAAATACTCCATTGGTATTTATGAATATGCTCTTAAACTGCGTATGAGTCGTGCCAAAGAACTGCTGCGGGACAACACTCTGCAGATACAGGAGATTTCAGACCTCCTCGGATACAGCAATAATAATTATTTCAGCAAAGCCTTTAAGACTTATTACGGCATCTCACCGACAGAATTCAGAGAACATTAGTGAACCACCCACCGTCTAAAGCCAGTGGGATTGCGGTAGCTTTAGTTCAAATATTGTGAAATGACGCTCCATACATTCTTGTCTTCCAGTCCAAGCTTCCATCCAGCCACACCAGCAATCTGATAGCTTTGAATTGCCTGCATTTTTGCAGTGATTGAGTCGATATCCTCCAGCCACACCTTGTACGTAGCCCCTTCTTTTTGGTATTCAGCGTAGTTCTGCATGGTTATCTCGTCCCACGTCGTCGTAGCACCAGCTTTTGCAACTGCCTCCGCCGCTCCCTGCATGCTCATACTATCACCGCTGAGATGATAAGGGATATATTCGGCACTTGTAGGATCCTCCGCAGCTGCCTCTTCCTCTGTTTTCGGAGTCTCCATCCAGATTCTTGTATAGAATGGCAGAGCATTGATCACTTTTTCTGCAGGTACTACTGCTAATGTCTGTTCAATTCCATCCTTTACAAATCCAATAGATGCCACTGATCCGCTCTCTGCGGATCCAGCATAATGTTCATCATAACCCATAATAATAACATAATCCACAACACGTCCCTGTTCTTTGCGATTATAATGACTTGTATGCTCGCGCGGAACATAGTTATCTACAGATAAAACGATCTGATTACTCCTGCACTGTATCGAAAGCTCCCTTAAGAACTGGACATAATGTGTTCCCGCTTCAGAGGATATCTTTTCAAAATCAATATTCAGTCCATCTAGATCATACTCCTGAGCCGCAGTAATCAGCTGATTAATTAAGTTGGCTCTCTTTTCTGAGTATGAAAAAATCTCATAGGTATCTACTGTATTCGTAAAATCATCAACCAGCGCCCAAACCTCCAGGCCCATGGCGTGTGCACGGTCAACGTAGCCTCTGTCTGCAAGTGTATCAACATTTCCTTCATTATCTTTCAAGAAGAACCATGTGGGTGAAATAGTCGTAATGCCACTGGTTCCTTCCATCATGTTCTCAAGTTTACTATTCGCGTCTGCGTTTGTGACCTGATGCCACACCAGATTGATTGGATAATCCTTGGATATACTCGGATAAGTTTCCTCTGTAGCTGTAGTCACTGGTGTCTCCGTCTCTTCACGGAAATTTTCCAGACGTTTATTCTCTATGTATCCGATATATCCATCTGCAGTTTTGACCTCACACCATTCCTCCATCTGATTCAGAATGGTCACCGTGTCTCCTTTATTAACATCTGTCAGAATCGGACTCTTGATGCCGCCAAGTGTTCTGACATGATCTTTTTTTGCAATATCAGCAATCTGATTTGTGCCCCATTCCATATCAAAATCCATATGATACGGCTCTCCCTCATACAAATGATATGAGAAATTCGCATACTGCTTCATATAATCAAGCGCAATATAAATCTGATCTCCATCACGGTGAGCAATCACATACCCAACGTCAACTGGTATCTCAGCAGTAAAATACTGCGTGCCATCTATCGGTATACTGATCACATCTGTCGCAGTGGTATATAAAACCTTATCCTGACGTTCATCAAAATAAAATCTGTCAAACAGCATTTCTGTTACCATATCATAACTAAAATAGCATCTGCCATCATATATCTTTGCTTTACTGTCAGTCAGCTTATCATTGGTCATGATTGCAACATCATCACTATTCACTACCGAAAAGTACTCAAACTGATCTGCTCTCTCTGTTGAATACGCAAACTGCTGCAACAATCCTGTTGAAAAGCCGACCACTAGAACAACTGCTATTAGAACCAATGCTACAATGACAGGTATCAGCTTTTGAAGCATGCGTCTACGCCTGCGCTTTTTCTTACGCAAACCCTCACTCTTTCTTCTGATTTGCTGTGGTTCCATCATGTTATTATCCAAAACAACTGCCTCCTAAATTCCTTACAAACAACCGATTATAAAGATCACTACGGTATAGTATTATAACAAATAATTCTCACATCGTCATTACTAAATTAGAATTTTGCATTATTTGCATGCAGTGATATCCGACATATACCGCTTTGGCTTCATATACTTCCATTTCTGGATCTTTATATCGGTATTGAGGGATTCATTAATCCGATTATTGCAATGTTATACGGCTATTGCCGGATACACTACACGCATAGGTTACTTCATTATTCTAAACAGAAGGTATCTCTTCGTTCTCCTTTCCATAACCGAATTATATGGTCATCGTCAAGACCATTCGGAAAATATTCGTGATATATTTTAGGCGATTTTCCATATAGGGTTATATAGTTTATTTTTTTGTCGATAATAAGATAAACCTCTTCACTTTACGTTTGATTTTTCCTAAAGTTTGAATTGTTGTTGGGAACGTACCCTGAAGGATACTTAGGATTTGCTTACAGAATCTATTTTCAACTAGTAATACAGCCGAAAATAGAGTAAAATATAAGTATAAAGATATGTGTGACCACTAGCCTCCTTCTTCGTATGATTCAGTAAAGAGGCATCTCTCAAAAATGATTGTAATATAAGCTGTGACAATAAGCAAGCTTTATTAACATTGTTTAACAAAATAATGAAATTTTCCTTAAACAATTTGTGGGCTATTGACATATCGCTGTGATTCGTCTTAGTATATTATAAATGGAAGGATGTGATTCTATGAAAATCGAAAAAGTAAATGACCATCAGATCCGTTGTACATTGACAAAGAACGACCTAGCAGACCGTGAACTTAAAATTAGCGAACTGGCATATGGTACAGATAAGGCAAAAAGTCTCTTCCGAGATATGATGCAGCAAGCTTCTTACGAGTTCGGTTTTGAAGCAGAAGACATCCCACTGATGATAGAAGCAATTCCACTTTCAGCTGATTGTATTGTGTTGATTATTACAAAAGTGGAAGATCCTGAAGAACTGGACACACGCTTTTCCAAATTTGCTCCTTCAATACATGAAGAAGAAAACGAATATGATGATGTTATTGATTCTCTTGGTGTAGATGCAGATCATGTTTTGGATTTGTTTAAGAAAATCTCTCAGAATAAGGATACAGCAACCGACTCACCCGCTGTTGACACAGTGGAGGCAGATGCTCCCCCTGTTCAATTATCTAGAGCCTATTCTTTTCATGATATTGAATCTGTTGCAAGGCTTGCACATCTGCTGGAACAGCACTATAGTGGAAAGAATTCCCTCTTCAGGAACAATCGATTCGGACAATTAATTCTGATTGTTACAAAATCAGATTATACTTCTGAGGAATTCAACAAGGTATGCAATGTTATCTCTGAATATGGTACACCTGAGAAATATACACCTGCTAGTGAAGCGTTCTTTGAAGAACATACGGAAATGATACTAAAGGACAATGCCATTCAGGTTTTGTCAGAAATGTAAAGACTTAAATAAGCCCCCATCCCTGCGGCAAAGCAGACTGGGGGCTTATTTATGACAATGCAAAACTGATTCTACAAAGCTTGAATCTTCTCCATCAGAGAGTCAACATCCATTCCGTGAACCATTGCAGCTTCCTCAAGGCTCTCGCCTTGCGCTGAAGGACAGCCGAGACAATGCATCCCTGCTTCCATCAGTACCGATGCAACATCTGGATTAGTCCTTAAAATTTCACCTATTGTCATATTCTTGGTTATATTTGACATTTGATATTACCTCCTTCATTATTTTATTTTAGATTAACACTTTTTTTATTATCATACAAGTTGAAATAGCACTTTATTCAAAACTACCAAAAACCCCGATTTTTTCTAGGTTTGTATGTAAAAAAGTACATGTTTTCTATTGACTGGTTTCTGGCTGTAGACTATAATTGAGAAACGGGAAGCTCTGAAATGCGCTTCCCATAAGTTACCGTAATCACTGATATTTTCAGTGAACGCGTTATGCGCAACTACCGATTTTATCGGTTCAAATTATTCTATCAAAATAGGAGGCATTCAAACATGAGATCAGAATGGAATGGTTTCGTAGGCGGCAAATGGGAAAAAGAAATTAACGTCAGAGATTTCATCCAGAAGAATTACACACCTTATGATGGTGATGATTCATTCCTGGCCGAACCTACACAGAACACAAAAGATTTATGGGCACAGGTACTTGACTTGCAGAAAAAAGAAAGTGAGGCAGGCGGAGTTCTTGATATGGACACCAAGGTTATTTCTACTATCACTTCTCACGGTCCCGGATATTTAGACAAAAGCAAAGAAACCATCGTTGGTTTCCAGACAGACAAGCCTTTTAAGCGCTCTATGCAGCCTTATGGTGGTATCAGAATGGCAGAGAAAGCTTGCTCAGACAACGGTTATGAAGTTGATCCTCAGATCAGCGAGTTCTTCTCGACACACAGAAAGACCCACAATGCAGGCTGCTTTGATGCTTACAACGATGATATGAGAGCTTGCCGTTCATCACATGTTATCACAGGTCTTCCTGATGCTTATGGACGTGGACGTATTATCGGCGATTACAGACGTGTTGCTCTGTATGGTATTGACCGACTGATCGAGGATAAGAACGAACAAAAAAATTCTACCGGACGTGTTATGACAGATGATGTGATGCGTCTTCGCGAAGAGATCTCAGAGCAGATCGTAGCTCTGAAGATGATGAAGGAAATGGCTGCTTCTTATGGCTGTGATATAGCAAGACCAGCACAGAACGTTCAGGAAGCAATTCAGGCAACTTACTTCGGATATCTATGTGCAGTTAAGGAACAGAATGGTGCTGCTATGTCTCTCGGACGTACTTCAACATTTATCGACTGCTTCGCAGAGAGAGATATAAAGGAAGGCAAATTTACAGAAGAGCAGATTCAGGAATTCATCGACCATTTCATCATGAAGTTTAGATGTGTAAAATTTGCTCGTACACCTGAATACAACCAGATCTTTGCTGGTGACCCTGTATGGGTAACAGAGTCCATTGGTGGTGTTGGTATTGACGGACGTCATATGGTTACAAGGATGTCTTTCCGTTATTTACACACTCTGAACAACTTAGGTGCTGCTCCTGAGCCGAACCTGACAGTTCTGTGGTCAACAAGATTACCCGAGAACTTTAAGAAGTTCTGTGCTAAGACATCTATCAACACATCCTCTATCCAGTATGAGAATGATGACCTGATGAGAGTGACACACGGTGATGACTATGGTATCGCTTGCTGTGTATCTTCTATGATTATCGGCAAACAAATGCAGTTCTTCGGAGCACGTGCTAACCTTGCAAAATGTATGCTGTACTCTATGAACGGTGGTGTTGATGAGGTTAGTAAAAAACAGATTGGACCGAAGTATCGTCCAATTGAAGGTGACATCCTGAACTACGATGATGTTATGGCCAAGTTCTCAGACATGATGGAGTGGTTAGCAGATGTATATGTTAACACACTGAATGTCATTCACTATATGCATGATAAGTACTGCTATGAGAGAGCTCAGATGGCTCTTCATGACAAAGATGTACTTCGTTACTTTGCAACAGGTATTGCAGGACTTTCCGTTGTAACTGACTCTTTATCAGCAATCAAATATGCTCAGGTTAAGGTGATCAGAGATGAGGATGGTATTATCACAGACTTTGAAACAACCGGTGAATTCCCTACATATGGTAATGATGATGATCGTGCAGATGAGATTGCTCAGATGATTGTTTCTAAATTTATGACCATGATCAGAAGACACCACACCTACAGAAATGGCTTCCCGACAATGTCAGTTCTGACCATTACTTCTAATGTAACTTATGGTAAAGCTACAGGTAACACACCTGATGGACGTAAGAAGGGACAGCCTTTTGCTCCTGGTGCTAACCCGATGCACGGACGTGATACTCATGGTGCGATAGCTTCATTGTCATCAGTTTCTAAGCTTCCGTTCAACGATGCTCAGGATGGTATTTCTAATACATTTACCATTATCCCTGGTGCTCTTGGTAAGGAAGATCAGATTTTTGCAGGTGATATTGAATTAGATCTTAATAAATAAACAGGCTTCTTTCCTAGAAGCAGAAAGAAATAAGGTGATTCTATGAAACAGGAACAGATGATAGACGACATTGTAGCAATGCTGGACGGTTCCATGAGTAACGGAGTCGGACACCTTAATCTCGATATAGAATCCACGACAGAGGAAGCTGTGCGTAATGTTAAGACGATGGGTTGTACAGATTGTTCTAAAGCCCCTCTCGCATGCAGCGTTCCAACAATACACGACGCCATAGACGATTTTAATGAAAAAAGGAGATGAAAATCATGGCAGCAAACGTAGCTCAGATTGACAACTTAGTATCTTTACTTGATGGTTATTCAACAAGGGGTGGACATCATTTAAATGTTAACGTACTGAACAGGGAGACATTACTCGATGCTCAGAAGCATCCAGAGAATT
>CAZACC010000071.1:0-11136 GCA_964483545.1 uncultured Lachnospiraceae bacterium | reverse complement strand
ATGATACAGCTAACTGGGTGTTGATGGATTATCTTGATATCATTGTACATGTGTTTGATAAAGAAAACCGATTGTTTTATGATCTGGAGAGGATCTGGAGAGATGGGAAGATTATAAGTGCAGAGAATTTTTAAATTCATAAGTAAAGGGACACCAACTATAGTTGGTGTCCTCTATTTTTAGTGATATAGACGGAAGACTCCGTATACCTTGCCTAGGATTTCTACCTGATCTACGATAATGGGATCCATGGAGTCATTTTCTGGCTGTAAACGGTAGTGACCATCTTCCTTATAAAAGGTTTTGACAGTAGCAGAATCGTCTACGAGCGCTACGACTGTATCTCCGTTACGGGCTGTATTACAGCGTTCCACAAAAATGCTGTCTCCATTGTAAATGCCGACATTAATCATGCTGTCACCTTTGACTTTCAGCACAAAGGACTCTGCATTTGGTACCATATCTACCGGAAGTGGAAAGTAGCCTTCAATGTTCTGCTCTGCAAGAATCGGCTGACCGGCCGCTACTGTACCAATAATTGGGATACTGGCCATTTCATGTCTGACAAGCTGAAAGCTGTCATCCATAATTTCAATTGTACGTGGTTTAGTCGGATCCCTACGAATATAGCCATTTTTCTCTAAGGTTTCCAAATGAGAATGAACGGAAGAGGTGGACTTTAGATGAACTGCCTCTCCAATCTCACGAACTGCAGGTGGATAACCTCGTTCTAATATTTCCTTTTTAATATATTCCAAAATTTCAGACTGTTTAGGTGTAATTTTACCAAATGCCATATAAATCCCTCCTTGAATGTGTGTTCTTTTATTAGTATAGCATATGATTTTTTAAAAAGCAAACATATATTCCAAATATTTGTTCGATTTTTTCTTAAAAAAGTATTGACACGAGAACAGTTGTTCGCTATAATAATTTTAGAACGAATGTTCGCAACGCATGTTCGTAACATTTGTTCGATTACATTGGCGAAGGGGAGTGTTCAATATGGATTACAATATGAGGAGCAAAGAGCGTAATGAAAAAAGAAAAAAGCAGGTACGTACACAGCGAACCATATTAGGTGCAGTCATTATTTTGCTTGTAGTCCTATTAAGCATTATATTTGGAAGCAGATTTGCATACGCAGAAAATCAGCAGCAGAATATAAAAGCCCAGAAATATTTCAAGAGTATTACCATAGCATCAGGTGATACATTAGAGTCTATAGCAGATCAATATATCAATTCAGAATATAGGAGTACAAAACAGTATGTTAATGAAGTGAAGCAGATGAATCATATGCTTGATGATGAGATCAAGACAGGTGATAGTCTTGTAATCCCTTACTATGGTTATGTGTTGGAAGTATCCATGAATTAGTCATTGTCTGCATATCTATCATTTAGTGATGATCGTCTCTTTTTTCACGTAGGGTCACGGCACTGGCTGCTTGACGGCGGCGTTCATCTTCCAAAGCTGCATAATGCTTTTTGGTTGTATTGACATCCTTATGACCCAAGACATCCGCAACTAGATAGATATCGCCAGTTTCACGGTAGAGGCTTGTACCATATGTACTCCGCAGTTTATGTGGGGTTATTTTTTTCAAAGTAGTGACTGTTTCAGCGTATTTCTTAACGAGTTTTTCAACAGAGCGGACGCCGATTCTTTTATTCTGAAGGGATAGAAAAAGCGCTTCTTCATGACCGCTTTCGGGAATAATCTGCTTACGCTCATCTATATAATTCTCTAATGCTTGTTCTACTTCAATACCAAAATAAACAACAGCCTCATAACCACCCTTACGACGAATTAAAATACCACCATTTTTAAAATCCACATCTTTCATATCCAATCCAACACATTCAGACACCCGAATACCTGTACCAAGCAGCAAGGTCATTAATGCGAGATCACGAATTTTTGTTTTTTTATGATATTCCATTTGTTTTTCAGTCAGACTGGTTCCTTGTTCAACCTGATCCAGCAATATGGCCACTTCATCTGGATCCAAACGGATGATTTCTTTTTGATGAAGCTTTGGCATCTGTACAAGAGCAGCAGGATTTTTCTCAATGAGTTCATTTCTAAAATAATAATTATAAAAACTGCGCAAACATGCAAGCTTTCTAGACTTACCACGTTCATCATTGGTATATTCCTTTCCATCCTTTTCATAATAAGTAATGTAATCGAGATATTCCACAATATCCATAGGTTTGATATTGTCCAAAAGCGTAATCGGAAAATCTACAATCTCTATTTTCCTACATACAGGATTGGTATCATGCAAAAACTCAAAGAAAATTCTCATATCATAAGCATAAGCAAGTCTAGTGCGAGCAGAAGTCGTTTCTTTGATTCCAGCAAAAAAGTCCTTGCAGAAAGAGGGGAGAGTAGCTATCACCTCGCGCATTTTAAGTGTATTCTCGATATTCATTTGATCATGATAATTTTTTGTAATTGGTTTCATCAATACACATCCTTAAATCAGTAAAGTTTTATTTGGATTTTTCAGGCCAACCCTTCATATTACCTTCCAAAATTGCACGAAACATTCTTTCTTTTGTTCCAGCATGCTCCTGGTTTAATGATTTCAACAAATTCTTGGCATATTCACGTTTTGTGAATCCGTCAGCAGGGCAAGGACTTTTGGCTACAGGAAGCTCATACAGGTTGCGAAAGCCAATCACATCAGCTTCAGAAACATACAGTAATGGCCGAATAACAGTCAAATCCATACGATCCAAATAGGTGCGCGGTGAGAACGTATGAAATCTGCCTTCAAAGATCATAGATAAAAGCATTGTTTCTACGACATCATCCTTATGGTGTGCATAAGCTACCTTATTACAGCCTAATGCCTTGATTGACTCATTTAAAGCTCCTTTTCGCATTTTCGCACATAAAGAACAAGGATTTGTCTCTTTACGGTCTTCAAAAACAATTTTACCAATCTCAGTTTTTATAATGGTATAGGGAACATTCAAATCTTCACAAAGGGCTTTGATTTTGCTCAAATCAAAGCCCTCAAACCCAAGATCCACCGTCACTGCTTCGATTTCATAATGAAGAGGATAAAAACGCCTCATACCAGCGAGAGCGTAGAGCAGTGTCAGACTATCCTTACCCCCTGAAATCCCAACTGCAATCCGATCCCCATCCTCAATCATATCATAATCATCCAAAGCCCGCCGCACAAAGCTATATAACTGTTGTAATTTCATAATTATTCAGCATCCTTTATCTTTCCAAATTTATAGTTTATCAAGTAGGTAGTTTATAGTTTATCGAGTAGATAGTGATGAAATCAAAACCCTAAATATCCCCTTCAATACAACATTTTCATCACTATCTATTCGATAAACTATTCTTTTGCGAATAGTTGTATTCGCATTATATCACTCTTTTCAGGACAAACCACTTGTTCTCCAAGCGTTTACTTTTGTTCAGTATGATCTGTTTCAACGTTTTTTCGTTCATAGGATACGGTTTGTTGATTCTGTGTCACTTCAACCTTACTCTTTGAAAAACAAATGGATGTCCCAGAGTGATCTGAATGATTGTTGAAGTATGGATTCCCAGAACTGCTCATATAAAAAGCTGTTTCTGCAGTTAATCCCTTTTTCTCAAGCTTTTGGTTCACAATGGTTTTAAATGCCGCATAGATAACTGCGAATAAAGGTACGCCTATAAACATACCTAATATCCCCATCAATCCTCCGAATAACGTAATGGAAAAAATAACCCAGAAGCTTGATAATCCTGTAGAATCGCCTAATATTTTAGGACCAAGTATATTTCCATCAAATTGTTGCAGAACCAGTATGAAAATTAAGAAATACAATGCTTTTGAAGGACTTACCATTAATATGATAATGGCACTCGGTACTGCTCCGAGATAAGGTCCAAAAAACGGTATGATATTCGTGATTCCGACGATCACACTGACCAACAATGCATATGGGAGTTTTAATATCTCCATACCGATATAACAAAGGATACCGATGATTAGTGAATCGAGAATCTTTCCAGTCAGAAATCCTCCGAATGTCTTATTTGTAAAACGAAGATTATTTAAAAATGTATTCGCCTTGTCTTCATTAAGAAATGCATAGATGACCTTTTTTGATTGTGCACAAAACTTCTCTTTTCCTGTCAGCAGATAGATTGAAATAATAAAACCAATAACAAAGTCCCATGTGGCAACAAGAAAAGTCCATACACCGCCCAAAAGTGAATTAGAAGCCTGTTTTAGCATCTCTTGTGCACTTGGTAAAGCCTGTGTGGTCAGCCAACTTTCAATATCTGCCCAGTAATCTATGGTCAGCTTCTCTATCTCAGGATAATTCTTAAGAGTAGCTGCAAGCCAGATGCTGATTTGGTTGAAATATGTCGGTATCTTTGAAACAATACTCTGAATACTGGTTAACAGTTGAGGAACAATTAACATAATCAAGCTATACAATAATAACAGAAAAATAACTGCAGTAAAAAAAACTCCAACATTTCGAATAATCTTCTTTGTTTTATCCGTAATCTTGCATTTCATTTTTATTGCTAAAGGATATAGGATCTTCTTTTCAATTGCATTTAATAGGAACGATAAAAGATATGCCAATCCAAGACCATCTAGAATTGGCATTAATATTTTGATTGCGCGGTTCCACATGATGGAAATATCTGCACCTTTAAACAATGCATAATAAAACAAAATTGCACTACTTAATACAATGGTGCCAGTTACGCCCCAATAAAGAAATTTCTTATCCCAATGATATTTCATCTGATTGCTCTCTCCTATGACTACTGGTTTCTTTTTTCAAAATCTTCTATGAACTGTGTGATTAGCTGCACTGTACCGTCTACACCTAGAAGACTGCTGTCAACGGAAAGATGGTAACTGTCTGCATGACTCCATTTCTTTGAAGAATAATAGTTATAATAATTTGATCTCTGCTTATCTTTTTTGATGATCATTTCTTTCGCTTTAACAGGTTCCAGGTCATACTTTTCACTAATTCTTTTTACCCTGCTTTCAAAATCAGCATGAATAAATAGATGCACGCAATTACTAAAATCAGCTAATGCATAATCTGCACATCTTCCGACAATCACACAGGGACCTTCTTCAGCTATATTTTTTATTGCATCGAACTGAGCAAGAAAGACCTTATGACTGATCGGCATATCTATAAATGATGATGCGTTATATCCGAATGAATACGTATCCATTACCAGATTGTATAGAAAACTGCTGGTGGGCTTTTCATCATGATTCTCGAAAATCTCAGGGCAAAGCCCACTATCTTTTGCTGCTCGCTGTAGCAACTCCTTATCATAACACTTGATTCCGAAATTAGCTGCTAACTTCTCTCCCACTTCTCTTCCGGCACTTCCGAATTGTCTTCCTATTGTAATAATGGTCTTCATACAATCACCCCTTTGAAAGATTGGATATTATCTAACACTACGATTCAAGTATACCTTATTTTATGAAAGTTGTATATATCAAAATAACCCCTTATACTCTGTATAAGGGGTTAAAATGTTGTTAAAACAGCTTATAAATTTAAGCCTTAGCTGATTTCTTCAACTGATTCTTTAATGTCTTAATACCATCAATTGCAAGAATGATGGCGAGAATCACTAACAGTGCACTGATCACGAAACGAATGATACTCCAGCCTACTTCTGTTCCCCCCATGATGTTTGTCAGGTTTGTCTTTAATGTGAAGCAAAGTGAGGTAATCGTAACGAATAGCATGAATGCCATAGGAATAAAAAACATCTTATTCTTTTTACCAATCTTTCCGAGCCATGTAGCAACTGCAAGAAGACCAAGAGCTGCAAGTAACTGATTAGCGGCACCAAACAGAGGCCAAATCTTGGCAAATCCAGTCATACCAAGAGCGACACCAAGGATTACGGTAATGATTGTAGATACATAGGGATTCACAAGAACTTTCTTATATCCTGTTACATCCTCAGCAGACTGCCCTGGCTCAAGCCAAAACTCTTGGAACATATAACGTGCAAGGCGCGTAGCTGTATCCAAAGATGTCAGACAGAATACAGAAACAGCGAGTACCAGCATACTATATGATACTGTAACAATTTGACTTTCAGCGCCAACAAATGTGCCAATCATCTGTGAAATACCTTTAGCAAATACGGCTGTAGGTGCTGCTAGACCCGCTGCTTTCAATGCCTCAGGGTCTGTTGAACTTACAGTATTCCATACGTATCCAACAGCACAAAGAGCAACGATTGCAACCACGCACTCAATTAACATCGCACCAAAACCAATCGGTAAAGCATCCCTTTCATTATCAATCTGTTTAGCAGTTGTTCCTGAAGATACTAGCGAGTGGAATCCAGAAATAGCTCCGCAGGCAATTGTAATAAATAATGCAGGGAATAATGTTCCCTTTGCAAACAAACCATTTCCATTTGCTGCAGTAAATCCTGTGAATGCAGGAATATCCAGACTTGCATTCCCTGTGATGGCCGCACCGATAATACCGATAAATGCGACAATAATCATAAAATAAAGAAGGAAAGAACTCAAATAATCACGCGGCTGTAATAGAATCCATACAGGTGTTACAGAAGCAACCAAAATATAGAATCCAAGAATAATCATCCAAACAGTTGCAGATAAAGTAATTGGATGCCAGTTCAATCCAATTGCTACAATAATAATGATACCAGCAATACCAAGTACTGTGGAAATTCCAACAGGTGCATTTCTTCTGTATACTGCGAAACCAAAAGCAATTGCAAGAAGAATGAACAACAATGAAATCATCGCTGTCGATGCGTTTGCATTTGCTGCTGCTTCTGTCATTTCAGGAGTGACAGCAAAGGTGCTTGCTACGATGGATGTAAATGCTGCCACAACCAGAAGTAAGGTCAGATAGGCAAAAACAATAAACAGTTTTTTTGATTTTGCGCCCATGGTATCAGCGATGACTTCACCAATAGACTGTCCCTTGTGACGAATAGATGCAAATAATGCGCCAAAGTCATGTACGGCACCAAAGAAAATACCACCGACAACAACCCAAAGGAACACAGGTACCCAACCAAATACTGCGGCTTGAATAGGTCCGTTAATCGGACCAGCACCTGCAATTGATGAGAAATGGTGTCCCATTAAGACTGGTGATTTTGCAGGTACATAATCGATACCGTCTTCCATGTCATGGGATGGAGTTGATTTACTCTCATCTACTCCCCAGGTCTTTGCAAGCCATCTCCCATAAAATAAATAGCCACAGACCAATAAAATAATACTTACAACTAAAATTACTGCTGCATTCATGTTTATACCTCCCTTTTTTTGTTTTTAACATGAATTATACTTTTCAAAAATTTCGCATTTTCATGGCCACTTCCATTGGTATAAACCTTGTTGGTCGCTAAATCAATCAAAGCAGTATGGAAATCCATCCATCCTAAAAGCGAAAATTGAAAATTCTTGTGAAGCCTGCATCTCTTCAGTGCCCTTACAGCGTCTTTCTCGCTCTGATCACACACAAAAAGAGTAGTAATATATGTATACATATGACCAGGCTTAGGGTCTATCAGTGCCATACCCTTTTCATATGCATAATCACGGCATTTCTCATAAATTGTCTTATTAAAAACAGGAACAGAAAAAATATAGACATATTCGTTGCTGTCAGCGGACCAAAGCTTGGCTTTCTTGACTAACACATACTTTTCGGAATGCACATAAAAAGAACATGTAGCAACTAACGGAAATTCTGCAGTTACTTCACATTCTTCAACATCATAATATGCTTCATAGCTTTTGAGTACCTTACGCAAGCCTTCTTCGCGGGTCAACTTTGTTACCAACTTTCTACTTGGGATTTGAATAATTAATAAAAAAATTATTAAAAATCTATTAAGAATTATAGCATAGAAAAATTGAAACCGCAATACTTCCAGGTACTTTATTATGCTAATTTTATAAAGTGTTGTTTTTTAGTAATTCCACAAAATATGCTGGTAAAGGAGCCTCAAATTCCATATATTGATTGGTACGGGGATGAATAAACCCAATTGTTTTGGCATGCAATGTCTGTCCCCGAAGGTTATATGGGGTTTTTTGCCTCCCATATACCTCATCTCCTGATACAGGATGTCCGATGCTTGCAAGATGGACTCTAATCTGATGAGTACGTCCTGTTTCCAGTCTACATTCTATATAGGTATGATTTTGAAAACGCTGTAGGACGGTATAATGAGTTACTGCATGTTTTCCATTTCTCACATTGATGGACATTTTCTTTCGATCGACAGGATGTCTTCCGATGATATGATTAATCGTACCATTATCCTCCGCTATTACCCCATCGACAATGGCTTCATAAACACGTGTAATGCTATGTTCTTTTAATTGAGCCGCTATACTGCTATGTGCGAGATCATTTTTGCAAATCAATATAGAACCTGTTGTGTCCATATCAATGCGATGGACGATACCAGGACGCATAACTCCGTTAATTCCAGAAAGATCATTCTTACAATGATACATCAATGCATTGACGAGCGTATTGCTGTAATGTCCAGGAGCAGGATGTACGACCATTCCCTTTGGTTTATTCACAATCAGCAGATCATGATCCTCATACAGGATTTCAAGTGGAATGTTTTCAGCCAAAATTTCTGGCTCAATCGGATCCTCTACACAAAAAGAGAGACGATCACCTGTATGCACCTTATCATTTGCTTTACAAATCATATGGTTAACAGTGACTTTCTCTTCTTTGATGATTCTTTGTATATAAGAACGGGACAAATGATTAAAAACGGTAGCCATACATTTGTCAATCCGTATTCCGTCAAATTGTTCTTCGACGACATAATTATTTTGTTCCATCTTTATTCTCTTTCTTTTTAAAACCGAACACCGCCAGATCCTCTTCCTGATAATAAAACAATATCACCAATGCAAGAAGAATTGTAGCCACTGTCACATAACAGTCAGCGACATTGAAGATCGGAAAATTAATCGCCGATACATAAATGAAATCAACAACGTATCCAAGATTGACCCGATCTATCATATTGCCGATTGCACCCGAAGCGATCATAACGAGTAATACATTTAATATACGGTACTTACGTTCATGTGGGGTCACAAATAAAATATACATAACAAGACATAAAATCATAGCCCCCGCTATCACAAAGAATGTCTGCTGGTTCTGCAGGATTCCGAATGCCGCACCCTGATTTTCTAAATAATGAAACTGAAGAACACCAGGGATCAATTCAATGACTCGTCCTTCTTTCAGAGTATTGACGGCCCAGATCTTTGTAATCTGATCCGCCAGTATGAGCATTCCAATACATAAAAGTTCTACTATCATTCTGATTAATTTTTTAGTCATAAAGTTCCTCTTCCTGAAAGAATATTTCATTTACGGCAGCCAGCATCTCATCTTGCCTGACATCTGTATGAATAACTGCTTTGCCTATTTTCTTTAATAATATAAATTTGAGTGTACCATCCGTCATTTTTTTATCTGAAGATGTTAACGCAACGATATCCTCAGGAACAATATGATCAATAGAAATGGGCAGCTCAAAAGGTACAAACATATCTCTGATTTCATAATACTCATCCATAGATAATAACTCTTTTTTCCATGAGATATATGCGGCCATAATACAACCGAGTGCCACACACTCGCCATGTGTCAGAGAAAAATTCTTATATTTTTCAAGTGCATGCCCTAATGTATGACCAAAATTCAGCAAAGCTCGGTCACCCTGCTCTGTCGGATCCTTTTCTACCACATTCTTTTTGATCAGGCAAGTACGATGAATCATTTCAGATACAATATCTGGTTTCTTTTCGTTGATTTCATTAAAGTGATCAATCAGCCATTCATAGAAAACTGCATCTTTAATCAATGCTGATTTCAGAACCTCTGCCATACCAGAGCTGTATTCTCTATCAGGCAGTGTATTTAATACAGAAGTATTGATATATACAAGTCGAGGCATTTTAAATGCACCCACCATATTCTTATAGGAATCTAAATCGACTCCAGTTTTTCCTCCAATACTGCTGTCAACCTGAGATAATAATGTAGTCGGTATCTGTATGAACTCAATTCCTCTCATATAGGTAGCTGCTGAATAACCTGTCAGGTCACCAGTGACTCCGCCCCCAAGAGCAATTAACATATCTTTTCGTCCGAATTGATGTTCTAGCAGAAATAAATATAGCTTTTCTACTGTATGTAAATTTTTTTGCCGCTCTCCTGCTTCAAATTCAAACAGGAGCACTCTTTTAGCACATGTTTCTAAAAGTTTAATGACTTTTTCGGAATATAGAGAAGACACATGACTGTCTGAAACAACGCAAACAGAGAGATTGCAGTCGGAAACACTCTGAATCAGTGCATTTGGAAGTTCATTAAACGAGTCATAGATGAAAACGGAATAATCTAAGACTTTTGATTTCATATTCTTGCAGTTTACATTAATTTCATAGGACATAGTATTTACCTCACACATAAAAGCCTCCTACCAGCGGCAGGAAGCTTTTGACTCAATCTGATCAAAATCTATTATTCAATGCCGGAACATCAAATGCTCCGGATAAAATCTCCTGAAAGTCACCTGATATATCTACACTTCTTGGTGTAATAATAAAGATGTAATGTGAGATCTTTTGCAGGTTACCACTGATGGCAAATGTGGAACCAGATGTAAAATCGATGATTCTTTGTGCAATATCCACATCCAGACCTTCTAGATTTAATACAACTGTGCGATTTGCCAACAAAGTTTCAGTAATCTCTCTGGCATCCTCAACGGATGTTGGTTTAATCACACAAACCTCCATACCGCTGGCTGTTGATCGTACCTTTCCGGTTGTACGCATCGGTGTTACTTTTGGTGTCGGCTTTTCTTTCTTATCGTCTATAAAATCATCTGGTCTGGTATACTGCTGCTTAGCTGACTTTTTCTTTGGAGCCTGTTCCGGAAAATCATCTTCTTCATCAAAGTAATCATCGTCGTAGTCATCATAATCTTCGTCGTTTAATTTCATTGCGTTCAAAAACTTGTCCAAAACTCCCATTATTAACTCTCCTTATTCTCCCTGCT
>CAZACC010000070.1:0-11165 GCA_964483545.1 uncultured Lachnospiraceae bacterium | reverse complement strand
AACTTCGGATGTCAAACAGCTACTGTATAGCTGTATCGAGCATCAGGATGATACAAATCTGAATGTATTGATTGACAGTCTGATTGAGGCGGTTGGATCTGATGCAACCATCGTGATTCCTACATTTAACTGGGATTTTTGCAAGGGGAAAGCATTTGATTATTATAAAACGCCGTGCAAGACGGGATCACTGGGAAAGTTTGCTTTAAAAAGAAATGATTTTAAACGCACAAAACATCCGATATATTCCTTTGCTGTATGGGGTAAGGGCAAGGATGAACTCTGTGCTATGGATAATAAAAGCTCCTTTGGTGCGGATTCACCATTTACCTACGTGACAGAACATCATTTTAAGAATCTGCTGATTGATAAGGATTGTCAGCATTCATTTGTTTATGTGCACTATGTAGAGGAGCAGATTGGTGTGCCATACAGGTATCTGAAGGACTTTACAGCAGATTATACAGATGAGTATGGCCACATGCGTCAAGCGACTTATTCCATGAATGTCAGAGACCTGGATCTGAATGTGGAGATTACGATTTATCCGCTGGAGGAGGATTTTGTGCGGGCAGGTGTTTCAAATCGTTATCAGGTCAATGGAATTGAATATAAAATCATAGATCTTGCAGGGGCATACCCTATCATAGCGGATGATGCGTCTAATAACCGCAGCCGTAAGATCAGTACCTATATTGGACAGTAGAATTATGATTGACAGGAGAATCAATATGCAGGGAGAGAGCATGTATGCGCTTGCGGAAGAATTGTTTCCGATTTGCCGCAGCATTACAGGAAATGGTGTGCGCAGGACATTTGAGATATTAAAAAGGTATTGCCCACAGACCAGACTGTATGAGATACCCAGTGGTACTCAGGTATATGACTGGACAGTTCCAAAGGAGTGGAATATCCGAGGAGGCTATCTGGCAGATGAGCAGGGCAATCACGTTGTAGACTTTGAAGACAATAATCTGCATATACTTGGCTATTCTGTACCAATTGATCAGATGCTATCACTGGAAGAGCTGGAGGAGCACTTATATACGCTGCCCAAGCAACCAGAGCTGATTCCTTATACAACATCCTATTACAAAGAACGCTGGGGATTCTGCATGTCACAGAAACAAAAGGATAAGCTGAAGCCTGGAAATTATCATGCGTTCATAGATACAACTCTACAGGACGGAAGTATGACCTATGGAGAGGTAATCATTCCTGGGGAGACAGAGGAGGAGATCTTTCTTTCCACATATATTTGCCATCCGTCAATGGCCAATAATGAGTGTTCGGGTCCGGCATTGATGGTACATTTGGCAAATTGGATTGAAGCACTTCCCAGACGTAAATATACTTATCGCCTCATTTTTGTGCCAGAGACAATCGGCGCAATCACATATTTGAGCCGCAATCTGGACGTTATGAAAAAAAGAGTAATTGCGGGATTCAATCTGACCTGTGTCGGCGACGACAGAACCTATTCCATGGTAAGCTCGAGGTACGGTGATACGCTGGCAGATCGGACGCTAAATAATGTTTTACAGCATCATTATCCAGATTACAAAGTCTATTCGTACTTGAAGAGAGGCTCTGATGAACGCCAGTACCAGGCTCCTGGCGTAGATCTTCCAGTAGTTTGTTTTTGCCGCTCTAAGTATCATGAGTATCCAGAATATCATACATCTGCAGATAATCTTTCTATGATATCCGCAGAGGGATTTCAAGGCAGCTATGATGTAATTACAAAATGTATAGATGCTTTGGAGTACAACGAGTATTATCAGGTCACATGCCTATGCGAGCCGCAGCTTGGAAAACGCGGACTGATACCAACGGTCAGCAGCAAGGATACATCGTTGGAGAAGAGGGCACAGGATACTAAAAATATTGTTGGTTATGCCGATGGGAAAATCGATTTGCTGGAACTGAGTGATATGATCAAAGTGCCTGTAAATGAGATGATTCCGTTGATAAAAAAGCTGCTTGATGTTAAGCTGCTTCAGATAGCAGAGCATTCATAAATACATAAATATAAAATAAATGCATCGGAACGAAGTTCCGGTAGAATGATAAAGGAACGAAATATGACAAGACAAGATATCTTTAAAGCAGTACAGGAAATTTTCAGAGATGTATTTGATGATGAGGAGCTCATGATCAAGGATGAGACGAATGCAGATGATATAGAGGATTGGGATTCATTTGAACATATCTCGCTGATCATAGCAATGGAAGCGGAATTCTCGATGAAGTTTGATATCAAGGAAGTCAATAAGCTGGAGAATGTAGGCCAGATGATTGATCTGATCAAAAGAAAGATGGACGAGTAAAGATTGAATAAATTCATGGAGGCGGTTATGAATCAATACACTTACCAGGAGATAGAAGTAGGTCAAAAGGAGCATTTTACGGTTACGGTCACAGAGGAAGATCAAGCAGACTTTTGCAAGATCACAGGAGATGTCAATCCGCTGCATCAGAATCTTACATATGCAAAGGAAAAGGGACACAAGGGCTGTGTGGTATATGGAATGCTTACCGCATCTTATTATTCAACATTGGCAGGGGTATATCTGCCAGGAGAACGCAGTCTGGTACATAGCGTGAAAAGCAAATTTCTTAAACCTGTATACATTGGTGACACATTATTGATAGAAGGAACAGTCACTGAGAAAAATGATACATTTCAGATGATCACGGTCAAGGCAGTCATTCAGAATCAGAACGGGGTCAAAGTATCAAAAGCGGAACTGCAGATAGGTCTTATCTAAAGGGAGATGCAGGAAATGGATGGTGTTGAGCAGTTACAGAGATGGATAGACGAAAGCGAGAATATTGTCTTTTTTGGAGGTGCGGGTGTCTCTACCGAAAGTGGTATACCAGACTTTCGAAGCGTGGACGGTCTGTATCATCAAAAGTATGATTACCCTCCAGAGACTATCCTGAGTCATACTTTTTATATGCATAAAACAGAGGAATTCTACAAATTTTATAGAGACAAACTGCTGTGCGAAGGAGTAAAGCCCAATGCCGCACATCTGAAATTGGCTGAGCTGGAGAAGTCAGGTAAGTTAAAAGCTGTTGTGACCCAGAATATAGACGGGCTTCATCAGATGGCTGGAAGCAAAAAGGTGCTGGAGTTACATGGATCAGTACTGCGTAACTATTGCCAGAAGTGTGGAAAATTTTATGATATATTATATATTAAGAACACTATAGGTGTACCGACTTGCGAATGCGGAGGAAATATTAAGCCGGATGTGGTTCTTTATGAGGAAGGTCTAGATCAGAGTATTATGCAGGAATCTGTCAGCAATATAAAAAATGCCGACATGCTGATTGTAGGTGGAACATCACTGGCTGTATATCCAGCAGCAGGACTGATTGATGATTACCAAGGGAAGCGACTTGTACTCATTAATCGTGATACGACACCAATGGACGGACATGCGGATCTAGTGATACATGGAAGTATCGGTGAGATATTAGGACAAGTCAAGGTGAGTGAAAATGGAATATAAAGTTGGAGACATTATAAAATTAAAAAAGAAGCATCCCTGCGGCAGCTTTGAGTGGGAAATCCTCAGAGTTGGTGCGGATTTTCGGATAAAATGCCTCGGATGCAAACATCAGGTGATGGTTCCGCGTAAACTCATTGAGAAAAACACAAAAGAAAGAAAAGAAAAGGGATAAAACGCTTGAAATATCAAGGATTCTATGGTATCATAAATCCTCGTGATATATTTTAACTACGCTCGTACAATGTGTATGAGCCTATATTCCTTGCTCCTTTGCAAGAGGGGGCCAGAGACCATAAGGAGGTAACCAGCATGAACAAATATGAATTAGCCGTTGTTCTTAATGCAAAAATCGAAGATGAAGAAAGAGCTGCTGTACTTGAAAAGGTAAAGAACTATATTACCCGTTTCGGCGGCACGATAACCAACGTCGATGAATGGGGTAAGAAGAGACTTGCTTACGAGATTCAGAAGATGAAAGAGGGTTATTATTACTTTATCCAGCTCGATGCAGAGCCTACCGCTCCTGTAGAGATAGAGAATCGAGTTCGCATTATGGAGAATGTCATCAGGTATTTATGCGTTAAGCAAGAGGCATAGCAGAAAGCGAGAGAATGGCATGAATAAAGTAATCTTAATGGGAAGATTGACAAGAGACCCTGAGGTCAGATACTCGGGAGGAGATAATCAGACAGCAATTGCCAGATATTCACTGGCAGTAGACAGACGGTTGAAGCGTGACGGAGATGAACAGACAGCAGATTTCATTAACTGCGTTGTGTTTGGCAAAGGAGCGGAGTTTGCTGAGAAATATCTCAGGAAAGGAACCAAGATTGCTGTAACTGGACGTATCCAGACAGGAAGTTACACAAATAAGGATGGTGTCAAGGTCTATACAACAGATGTTGTTGTAGAGGAACAGGAATTTGCTGAGAGCAAAGCCGCTTCTAATAATAATGAAGGCGGGTATGTACCAGCACAAAGACCTGAACCGATTGCGCCAGCAGGAGATGGCTTTATGAATATTCCAGACGGAATAGATGAGGAGCTCCCCTTTAACTAACTAAAAGCATCGGTTGCAGAACCGATATATTCTAAACAGGAGGTAGCAAAATGGCATATAATAAACCGTCAGGTGACAGACCTGATTATGCAAATAAGAAACGCGGCGGTATGCGCAGAAGAAAGAAAGTATGTGTATTCTGCGGAAAAGATAGCACAATCGAATATAAGGATGTTAATAAGCTGAAAAGATACGTTTCTGAGAGAGGCAAGATCCTTCCCAGAAGAATCACAGGCAATTGTGCAAAGCATCAGAGAGCACTTACAGTCGCTATTAAGAGAGCAAGACATATCGCTTTAATGCCGTATGTTATGGATTAATTAATTGAATATGGAACGAGGAATCATCTGTTTCAGATGAAAAGACGTTTTATAGGGAATAATTTAGTACAAATCTGTTGCAATTTAACGAATTATGTATTAAAATTGATTTACACCTACATATTAAGGAGGGATTCTAATGAAGAATTTAACAAAGAAAATTGTAATTGGTGTTATGGGAGTAGCTCTTGGTTTTGCTGTTGCAACAGTAGTGCCGACAGATACTTACGCAATTACCGAAGCTGAAGTTAAAGCATCTCAGGCAGAGGCAGAGGCAAAGGTAAAGGCTATCGCAGCAGAGCAGGAAGCAGTAAGACAGGAACTTTACAAGTCAAATCTTGCAGCATTCAATGCATCACAGGCAGCAGTTAAGGCTGAGGCAGCTAAGCAGGAATCAGCAAGAGTAGCACTGTATCAGTCAAACCTTGCAGCATTCAATGCATCACAGGCAGCAGTTAAGGCTAAAGCTGCAGAGGAAGAGGCAGCAAGAGTAGCACTGTATCAGTCAAATCTTGCAGCATTCAATGCATCACAGGCAGCAGTTAAGGCTCAGGCAGCAGCAGCAGAAGCAGCAAGAGTAGCACTGTTCCAGTCAAACCTTGCAGCATTTAATGCATCACAGGCAGCAGTTAAGGCTCAGGCAGCAGCGGCAGAAGCAGCAAGACAGGAACTTTACAAGAGCAATCTTGCAGCGTTCAATGCATCACAGGCAGTAGTTAAGGCTCAGGCAGCAGCAGAAGAAGCAGCAAGACAGGCTACATTCCAGTCAAACCTTGCAGCATTCAATGCATCACAGGCAGCAGTTAAGTCTGCTGCAGCAGCAGAGCAGGCAAAGAGAGATGCTTTGTATAAGGAGCTGAAAGCTAAGTTAATCGCAGCTGGTATCTATGTTGCAAACTAATTAATATCAATAAAAAAGACCGAGTAATCGGTCTTTTTTTGTATATGTGATTAGATGAACAATATGGTTGATTAACTTGTTTCTCAATGTGAATGGTGTTATAATCGTAATGGACATTAATTTTGGGGAGCCTATATGAACAGAAGAATTAGATTTACAGGACAATTGAATTCATATATACAATGGCCTATTTGGCTCAGTCTGTTGATGGTAGTCGTAAATGTATACATCTACTTTGTGAATCTGAAAGCAGGTGCTGTACTGACGTTTTTCACACTTATTTTTCTATCTATTTCATTATTATTATATTTCAAAAACAGAAATCTGGTCTTAAACGAACTCATTAGTTTTGCCACGCAATATGGACAGGTACAGCGGCAGCTGCTTCGTGCATTAGAAATTCCCTATGCACTTCTGGATGACAATGGAAAGGTGATTTGGACGAATGAGGCTTTTGAAAAGGTTCTGAGTATTAAAAAGGGCTATCGAAAGTCTATCACGTCTCTGCTTCCAGAGTTGCAGAGAGATGATATGCCGACAAAGGAATTCGAAACAGAGACCTATATGGTATATGAGGAGAGAGACTATCGTATCAGTATGCGAAAGGTATCCATGAAAGAAATGGTGGATAGCTCTGTAGTAGATACCTTTGACTATGACAGCTATTTGATTGCATTATTTATGTTTGATGAAACAGAGATCAACCAGTATGTAAGAAAAAATGATGAACAGAAGATTGCGACTGGACTTATTTATATCGATAATTATGATGAAGCTCTTGAGAGCGTTGAAGAGGTTCGAAGATCATTGTTGGTAGCACTGATAGATAGAAAGATTAATAAATATTTTTCTGGTATAGATGGATTGGTCAAGAAATTGGAGAAGGATAAATATTTGTTAGTCATGCAAAAAAAATGGCTGGAAATACTCAGAGAGAATCGCTTTGAACTGCTGGAGGATGTCAAGACTGTTAATATTGGCAATGAGATGGCAGTGACACTCAGTATAGGTGTTGGATTGGATGCAGATACCTATCTACAGAACTACGATTATGCTAGAAATGCGATTGATCTTGCTCTAGGTAGAGGTGGTGATCAGGCGGTCATTAAGACTCCAGATGATATTATTTACTTTGGCGGCAAGAGCCAGAAGATGGAAAAGAATACAAGAGTCAAGGCTAGAGTCAAAGCACATGCTTTAAAGGAAATCATAGAGAGCAAAGATAAGATTGTGATTATGGGTCATAAGATTATAGATGTGGATGCATTTGGTGCAGCAATCGGAGTGTTCCGTGCAGCAAAGACCTTTGGAAAGAAGGCCCATATTGTTGTAAATGAAATAACAACATCGATTAAGCCACTTATGGAGAGCTTATTGGACACATCGGAGTATGAAGATGATCTATTTGTAAATAATAATCAGGCAATAGAGCTGATTGATGATAATGCAGTATTGATTGTGGTAGATGTTAATAAACCAAGCTATACGGAGTGTAAAGAATTGATTGATCTGTGTACTTCGATTGTTGTACTGGATCACCATAGACAGAGTATAGAAAAGATTGAGAATGCGACACTTTCTTATATTGAACCATATGCTTCATCTGCGTCTGAAATGATTGCTGAGATTCTGCAGTATATTAGTGATGATGTCAAGCTGAGACCTGTGGAGGCTGACTGTATTTATTCTGGTATTATGATAGACACTAATAATTTTATGACAAAAACAGGTGTCAGAACATTTGAAGCAGCGGCATATCTAAGAAGAAATGGTGCAGATGTGACAAGAGTTCGAAAATTATTCAGAGATGATGTGGTAGCCTATAAAGCCAGGGCAGAGGCTGTACGTCATGCTGAGATCTATAAAAATGTATTTATGATATCAAAATTTGCAAGTGAAGGAATAGAAAGTCCCACTATTGTAGGCGCACAGGCAGCCAATGAGTTATTGAATATCAATGGAATCAAGGCAACTTTTGTCTTAACAGACTATAACGGAAAGATTTATATCAGTGCACGTTCGATTGATGAGATTAATGTTCAGATTATTATGGAGAAGCTTGGTGGAGGCGGACATATGAATATCGCAGGAGCTCAGATCATAGGAGCATCTCTGGATGAGGTCAAGCAGACACTAACGGATACACTGGAAGAAATGATGAAAGAAGGAGAAATCTAATGCAGCTAATATTACTTCAGGATGTAAAAACACTCGGAAAAAAAGGAGAAATCGTATCTGTCAGCGATGGATATGCCAGAAATTTTATATTACCAAAGAAATTGGGACTTGAAGCGACAGGGAAGAATTTAAATGACTTGAAGCTCCAGAAAGCCAATGATGACAAGTTAGCCGAGGAGAATTATGAAGCAGCACTTGAATTGAAGAATGTAGTGGAATCGAAAACGGTTGTCGTGAAGATGAAAGCAGGAGAAGCTGGCAAGGTATTTGGTTCTGTTTCGACAAAGGAGATAGCCAAGGAAGCGATGGAACAATGCGGACTTGATATTGACAAGAAAAAAATGCAGTTAGCAGAACCGATTAAGAGTTTTGGTGCACATGTAGTACCCGTGAAGCTGCATCAAAGAGTGACAGCAGAGCTCCATGTAAAGGTACAGGAATGATAGGATATAGTACGTTTCGAGGAGGACATCCATATGGATGAGGCACTGATAAAAAGGATACTACCGCATAGTCTAGAAGCTGAGCAGTCGGTAATCGGCTGTATGCTGATGGATAAAGAAGCAATATTGATAGCATCCGAGACGTTGCACCCGGATGATTTTTATGGCAAGCAATATGGTATCCTGTTTGAATCTATGGTAGAACTGTATAACGAAGGAAAAGCGGTTGATTTTGTGACTTTACAGAATCGCCTGAAAGAAAAGGGTGTACCGCCTGAGATCAGTTCGATGGAATATGTTAGGGATCTGGTAACAGAAGTAATCACATCAGCCAACATAAAGCATTATGCGAATATTGTAGCAGATAAAGCATTATTGCGCAGATTAATCAGGATAAATGAAGATATAGCGAATACTTGTTATGCTGGTAAAGAGACAACGAATTTTATACTGGAGGATACAGAGAAGCGTATCTTTGATGTTGTTCAGAGAAGAAATACTGGCGATTTCGTACCAATCAGTGAAGTAGTTATGAATGCATTGGAAAAGATCAATCTGGCTTCTCAGACAAAGGGTGTTGTAACAGGTATTGCAACGGGTTTTGTTGATCTTGACTATAAGACAGCTGGGCTTCAGCCGTCTGATTTGATATTGGTTGCAGCCAGACCCTCTATGGGAAAGACTGCTTTTGTATTGAATATAGCACAGTATGTCTGTTTTAAGCTGGGTGTACCGGCAGCAATCTTTAGTCTGGAAATGTCAAAGGAACAGCTGGTAAACCGTCTGCTGTCTCTGGAGTCATTTGTAAATTCTCAGTCGATTCGTACAGGAAATATGACGGATTCTGATTGGGACAGTCTTGTTGAAGGTGCAGGTATTGTAGGAAATTCAAAATTAGTTATAGATGATACGCCAGGTATCAGCATTTCAGAGCTGCGTTCTAAGTGCAGAAAGTACAAGCTGGAACATGGATTGCAACTGGTTATGATCGATTACTTACAACTGATGTCAGGAAGTGGGCGCTCAGATTCAAGACAGCAGGAAATCTCTGAAATATCTCGTTCATTGAAGTCTCTTGCCAGAGAGCTGAGTGTGCCGATCATAGCGCTATCACAGCTGTCACGAGCGGTTGAGCAGCGAGAGAACCACAGACCTGTACTATCTGATTTACGTGAATCAGGAGCCATCGAGCAGGATGCCGATGTGGTTATGTTCTTATATAGAGATGATTACTATCACCATGATACAGAAAAAAAGAATGTGGCAGAGGTGATCATTGCCAAACAAAGAAACGGTCCAATCGGAACGATAGAATTGTCATGGATTCCAGACTACACAAAATTTGCAAATTTAGATATGAAGAATCATTCATAAAACGACAGAAGTCATAGTAATATAGACTTCTGTCGTTTTATAATAGGAGCTAAATATATAAAGCCCCAGATGTATTGCATATTACTCTGGTGAGATAGCGCCTGTAGGGCATACACCTGCGCAAGTGCCGCAATCAATGCATGAGTTAGGGTCGATTTCAAACTTACCTTCTCCTTCAGAAATTGCACCTACTGGACACTCACCTACACAAGCGCCACAGCTTACACATGAGTCAGAAATTACAAATGCCATATCGATATCCTCCTTACTCGTATATTGAATAATAAAATAACTATCCGAAGTCTATTTTAATATAAAGTGATAAAATATACAAGTGATTTATGCTTTCTTAACCCTTTTCAGAATCCTTTATTTCCCTGCGTTTCGCTTTGATTCCTTTCAGGATGACCTTTTTTTTCTCGATGGTGATACTCTTGTCCATCTCGGGGGTATCCTTCAATGGATATTCAATACCAAGGTTTTCATATTTCACTTTACCCATTGTATGATAGGGAAGTACATCCAAAGCTTTTAGATTGGATAATCCACCGATAAAATAGCCGAGGTCATATAAATAATAATCATCGTCCGTAATACCTGGTACAATGACATGACGAATCCAAAGGGGTACATTTTTTTCTGCTGTGTATTTTGCAAATGCAAGAATCCCGTCGTTGGGCTGTGAAGTTAGCTCTTTATGCTTTTCTGGGTCTATATGCTTAATGTCTAGCATGATCAGATTGGTTACTTCCATCAGACGATCATATTTTTTTAAAAGCTCGAGATTATCAGGGTTAAAGGCAATGCCAGATGTATCAATACAGGTATGGATACCATGACGCTTTGCTTCTTCAAAAAGCTCTGTTAGGAAGTCAACCTGCATCAGGGGCTCACCACCTGTTACAGTGATACCACCGCCTTTATAAAATCCCCGTTTCTTTTCGAAATCATCAATGATTTCACTGACGTCCATCTCTGTGCCGCCATTCATAGGCCATGTATCTGGGTTATGACAATACAGGCATCGCATTGGACACCCCTGCAAAAACACAACATAACGCACTCCAGGTCCGTCTACAGTACCAAAACTCTCAATTGAATGAACTCTACCTTTCATATTCGACCACCATCCTATATATACATATTATTATCATACCACATTTCTACATATTTATTAACCCTGAATCATCGTCTGTCAGTACATAAAATACGAAAGAGCCTTCGGTACAAATACCGAAGGCTCTTGTCGTTGTGCCGTTAATGATTAAACAGACTGATGGAACGTACGAGTAATGATATCGTTCTGCTGTTCGGGTGTTAACTTGATGAAGTTAACAGCGTATCCTGAGATACGGATTGTTAACTGAG
>CAZACC010000069.1:0-11302 GCA_964483545.1 uncultured Lachnospiraceae bacterium | reverse complement strand
ACCGCAATCGTTAACGCACCACTACCACAGCCAATGTCCAATCCCACTCCACCATCAGGAATGGTGACATACTCTGCGATTCCTTCAACGATATCTTTCGAAAGATGTCTTTTTCCATTATACGAAAAAGTTTTATGCATAAAGCTTAACTCGATCGTTACAATAAACAAAACTGCAGCTGCTATCCCTATGATAGTGCATAAAACTGTTTTGATTGTTCCTGCTTGCATCATACCATTGCATATAAATCCCAGCAGTAACGCAACCAGAAATCCTGTTCCAAACCCTAACATCATGCCTTTTGGTACCCAATTCTTATAATTTGCTTTCATACGAAGATCTCCCTTTTTGATTCTAATTTTTCATCATTGAATAAATTTTAGTTCCCTGTTAGTTATCGCTAACTATTATATATCAAAAAGCCTTGCTCGTCCATAGCTTTTTCTTGTTGCCTCCTTCATCGACTTTGTTGTTTTTTATTTGAAGCTGTTTTTGTCTCTTTTTTTTCTGTTGTTCTTCTTGGTCTCGTAGCCTTGACCGCTGGAAATTCGTTCACTAACGGATATGGGTGATCCTTGACTTCTGTTAGTTTCTTCCCAATTAATTTTTCAATCTCGGCAAGTTTTTCCTTTTCGTCAAAATCACAAAACGAAATAGCAGTTCCCCCTAGCCCTGCCCTGCCTGTACGTCCGATACGATGCACATAGGTTTCTGGTACATCTGGCAGATCATAATTAATGACATGGGATAGTTCATCTATATCGATTCCTCTTGCAGCGATATCCGTCGCAAACAAGATTCGCAATGTTTTGTTTTTAAAGTTCTCTAACGCTCTCTGGCGCGCTCCTTGTGATTTATCACCGTGAATCGCCTGTGCAATCACATGCTTTTTTGATAATTGCTTAACCAGACGATCTGCTCCATGTTTGGTTCGTGTAAATACCAGTGCCGAAACGATATCTTTCTCTTTTAAAATATGCAAGAGCAAATCCTTTTTATTACCTTTATCTACGTAATACAAGTACTGGTCAATCGTATCCACTGTTGATGATACTGGTGTGATTTCTATTTTCACCGGATTCTTTAAAATCTTATTTGCCAGCTTGGCAATGTCAGGTGGCATCGTAGCTGAAAAAAGTAAGGTTTGCTTTTTGAGGGGTGTTTTGGCGATGATTTTTTTTACATCGTTAATAAATCCCATATCCAGCATACGGTCTGCTTCATCTAAGATTAATATTTTAATGCGATCTATCGTTACAATTTCCTGATTGATTAAATCCAGCAGTCTTCCTGGCGTTGCCACCAGGATGTCCACCCTTCCTTTCAGGATTTCCTCCTGTGGCTTTTGAGATACTCCCCCAAACACTACACAATATTTTAAATCCGTGAATCTCCCATAGGTGACAAAACTCTCATAAATTTGCAAAGCAAGCTCTCTGGTCGGTGTTACAATCAAAGTCCTGATATTTTGTTTTTCTCGGTGTGATATCGTTTCCTCACTGAGCATCTGAATGGTCGGTATGGCAAAGGCAGCCGTTTTTCCGGTGCCTGTCTGGGCACAGCCAAGTAAATCCCTGCCGCTTAAAACAACAGGGATTGCCTCTTCTTGTATGGGTGTTGGGATTTCATAATGCTCCTGTTCCAACGCCTTAATAATTTTAGGTATAATAGATAACTCTTTAAATTGCATAAAATCTCCTTTGTAATTTTCTATACTCTTCTTTTGCCATTGTACTGCATCACTCCTGCTCTCTGTTAATTTCGCCGCGCGCAGACAAATCTGTCAAAATATGATCATACATCTGCTGATCAATCTTGAATTTCCTATCATAAACAATATAGCCAAACACAATACAGATCAGCGGTAAAATCAACATTGCCAGCTTCATGATTAACAACCCAGAATCCGTAACGTCCTCCGGCGTCTTTGCGGAATTTATCCCAGAAACAATCAAAGTCACACCAACAATCCCATTTGCAATGGCTCCCCCGATTTTATTGATAAATGGTTGCACCGAGAAAGTAATACTTTCGTTGCGCCGCCCCAGCTTCCACTGTCCGTACTCTACCGTATCTGTCAAAAACATCAGCATCAAAAGCTGTATAAAGGCCTGTCCAACAAAAAGAAAAATGCCTGCCGCTCCGATAAACAGCATATTCATCGGAGAAAAGAAAAATATGACATATCCGATCACGACTAGTATCGTCGCCGAAGCATAGAGTGTTTTTCTGCTATATTTTATTGAGAATAAGGGAAATACCATTAGGGCTGCTAGCTGCGAGACTCCGAGAATCGCCGCAAATACCGAATACATTCCTTCGTTTTTAAAAGCATACTTAAAGAAATAGACCCCGAAAGCGGTCGTTGTCGTGTAACCAATCATAAATAATGCCATTGAAATCGCCGTAAATAACAACTGATCGTTTTGAAATAAAATCTGGAACATTTCCTTTAAGGATGTAGATTCCTGTTTTACATGAATTGCCTGATCCTCTTTGACTCCGAACACCGTAAACAACAAAAAAGCCCATGTAATCAATACGATTGCGATGACGGTAATCTCCCAGGCGTTTTTGTCTCCACCCAAGGCGTTTGTAACAGGTAAGATAGCAACTACAGTCGTAAATAGTCCAATGTTGGCACAGATTCTAGCAAAGGAACCAGTCTTTTCACGCTCCTTTTGGTCAAGCGTTAGGGACGGAAGCATTGACCAATATGCAATATCATTGGCTCCATAGGTTAGATCCCAAAGAAGATAGAGGACTACAAACATCGTTACATACCCTGCCCCGTTTAATCCAAAATCATGGAATAACAGAATCGTAAGGATTCCTCCTAGAATACCCCCTATTACAATCCATGGTTTAAACTTTCCAAACCGTGAGCGAGTATTGTCTACTAAAAATCCCATAATCGGATCATTTACCGCATCGAATATACGAAGGATCGTCATTGCTCCCGTCATCCACCACATCGTGGAATCTGGTAAATTCAGAATATCCGTTAAGAAAAACAGAAGATACATGCTAACCATTGTATAAAGCATGTCTCTGCCAACCGTTCCAAGACCAAATAGATATCGATTATGATTTCTTTTTGTCTTTACTTCCATAGCTGTTCCCCCTTTGCCGTGCAGACTAGCTGCATGGAAACACCACTGTTACTGTTCCTTTTCTTTTTCGACCACATACATATTTGACCCAAAATCACCTAGCATCCGTACATTTTCATGATAGCCCGTCCCGATAAACTGCTCACATAATGGGATTCCTGCCGCAAGCGCCTCCGAAGAACAGGTGTAGGTTTCCACACAATCCTGCAAGCTGTAATGACGGTTTGCTATTCTCATAATGGCTCCATTCGGATTGAGCTCCACAGGTGCTACATGCTTGACGAGTCCACCAAAGCGTTCAATATAAAGCTTTTGCGGCCTTGTTCGAATCGTAAACCTGCCTTTTTTTAGTCCGACCACCCTGATCCTATCGCTACTTTCTGCTGCTGTAGCCAACGTCTGAAAAAAGCCGGTAAGCGCAGTTTCCTGATTCTCACTTACCACTTCCCAAATTACCTTATTTAATTTATAGGATTTCACCCTGTGAAACCTTCCATATTGGAAAATCTTCCGATACTGTTTATAAAATGCAACTTGCTCTATAATGTCCTTTTTTTGCTCTGGTGACAAGTACTTTAAGTCTAGCTCATACCCTAGACATCCAAAACAAGCCACATGAAAACGGGTTGCTAGAGGAGTCTCACGCAAGGTCTGTTGGTGAGGCGTCTGAGAAACATGAGCCCCAAACGTGGACTGCGGATAAAAATAGGACAAACCCGTCTGAATTTTTAATCGCTCAATAGGATCTGTATCATCAGAAACCCAAATCTGCGGACTATAGCAAAGCATGCCTAAATCAAATCGATTTCCACCACTAGAACAGCTCTCCAGCAAAATATGGGGTCTCGGCAGAAATATCCTACTTAGTACCTCATAGAGACCTAACGTGTAACGATGATAGAATTCCCCTTGATTTTTCAAAGCCTCAGAAAATGCCTCTGCAATATGGCGGTTCATATCCCATTTCACATAAGAAATCTTTGCTTCATCCAAAATACTGCCGACCTGTTCTACGATGTAATCTCGGACTTCCTGCTGGCAAAGGTCCAACACCAGCTGATTCCGCCCTAAAACTGAATGACGGTTTGGCAGCTTCACAGCATATTCAGGATGCCTCCTGTATAACTCACTGTCCTCATTCACCATTTCTGGCTCAAACCAAAGTCCAAAATCCATTCCGATGCTTCTTATTTTATCTGCAAAAGCCTTCATACCACTTGGCAATTTTTTAGGGTTTACCCTATAATCCCCAAGACCCGCTCGATCATGATTGCGGTCACCAAACCATCCGTCATCCAGTACAAATAGTTCTATACCCAGTTTTTTAGCATCCTTAGCAAGCCGCAATAGCTTTCCTTCATTAAATTTAAAAAAGTGTGCTTCCCAATTATTAAGCAGAATCGGTCTTTCCTTCTTCTGATAGTCACCCCTCACAATATGCTCATTAATAAAATCATGCATATGATGGCTGGTACCGTGAAATCCCTGGCTACTATAGCTCATCACGCATTCTGGCGTCTCAAACTGCTCCTTAGAAGGTACTACCCATTCAAATAAGTGCGGATTGATTCCCATACATATGCGAACATAATCCCGTTCATTCTTCTCTACCATGCTAAAATGATTGCCACTGTAAATCATATTGAACGCATATACACTCCCATAATTCTCATTGGCATCTGCTTCTGCCAATAAAAACGCAGGATTATGACGATTACTGCTCGCTCCTGTGGTTGAAGAATTTACCGCAATCCCATAAGAAATCGGCCGCTTATGCAGGTTTGCCTCTTTAATCCAGCCTCCATCCAAGGTATACATCTGAAAGCTCTCATCAGGCAAATCTATAGAAAAACTCATGATCCGACGAATTGTGATAGGTTCAATTCCTTCATTTCTCACAACCACTCTTCTACTGATCACATTTGTTTGCTCAAATACGGTATAATATAAATCAATAAAAATAGGATAAGCCCGATCCTTTAATATGATTTTTAAAGTCTGATCGCCGCCATAAGCTGTAGGCAAGGCTTCCATAGCAACAGCACCTTCTAGCACTTCATGATCCTCGTAAATGAAATCAGTGACGAAGCTGCCATCAGGCATTTTGAATTCTGTCGGACTATATCGATAATCACCCCGTCCATTGTCTGCCCATTCTAAGCACATGCTATCCAGGCTATATTGATCATCTTCCTTGTTGTAAAGAACACTGCTGCCAACCGCAATGGTACGTTTCTGAGAAAGAACATCTGCTCCGTCCTCTTGACTCAATCGATTTCCATAATAACTATGTTCCAAATGTCCATATTTTGTTTTTCGAATCAGATAGGTTGTATCCTCTGTATCTAAGCGAAAGCTTGTTTCATGAACTGTAATCAAAGCACATTCCCCCTTCCTCAAAATAGCTTCTCTCATTTCATTCTCGGCCAGTTATTTCATATTGTATCATTCAGCATCAGAGCGGTCAATTTCTTTCAGTGGTTCTCAGCAATGTTCGCAGCGATGTCCTCAAAGTCTCCCTGGATCTCAACCAAATCGTCCATTGGTATCTGATGTCCACCTTTTGTTATAATCATCCGTTTGTACGTATCTATTCTCTTAATAGCATCCGTCATTGTCTCATAAGTACCGCCAGCTTTTTTCTCATCTCTCACAAAATAAACAAAAGTGACTTCGGCTATTTGATCTCCGCATTCCTGAAGAATATGGAGCTTTTCGTCCAGAATCTCTTTCTTATCTTCTTCCAGCTCAACCTTTTGATCTGTCAATCTAGCTGTTTCTGCAGTCGCATCCGCATATCCAGTCAAGGCTGCGAAGGGGGCAAACTGTGCTGCACGGTCGTAAACAGGCATACGTGGGCGTGTCTCAGATACATGGTGAGGCAGGTCTATAATATCGTTATATTTTTGTTCTGACTGATTACTCATCTTTGAGAGAATCTCTCCTTCCTTTCGGTTCTTCTTGAATGATCCAATGTGCCGTAGCCCCCTTGCTTGCGCTGTGGGGGCAAAGCATTGATTGCACTTAGGTATTACGCTATTGATTGGTACTGGGGCCTTGCGTTATTGATTACACTTAGGCCTTATGCCCTCCGATTTGCTTATTTCTCTGAATGGTTGTACCGCCCTCCTCAAAATTCATACCCTTGAGGATTGCGTTTTTCCCATACTTTTCTTTGATTTCCAGCATCGCCTGCTGCAGCCTCTGTTCCTTCTCTAACTCTACTGCCTCCTGTTTTTTCTCTTCAGGTGCAAAGTAAGAGAAAAGATCCA
The DNA here is from genome assembly GCA_964483545.1 of uncultured Lachnospiraceae bacterium. GTDB lineage: Bacteria > Bacillota > Clostridia > Lachnospirales > Lachnospiraceae > JAAYYM01. The sequence goes on along the minus strand of CAZACC010000069.1, from coordinate 4,917 downwards.
GCTGCTCATACTGTTCCCCTTTGACACTTGCAACATCTACTACATTGATTGCAGCCATATTAACTCTTCTGACGAGCAAATCCGGATTCACAATTCTATCGTACAGCGTCTTCATTGCATCCATAATCTGCTTTGTAGAGGATGTCCTGCTGTTCAGTTTGGCCGTTCCGTGTGCAGACTTTGGAACCTCTCTGCCATAACGGTCTATCTTGATTTCTCCATGATATTTTTTACGAATATCTGGGTTCGTCAGGCTCTCAACATCATAGCCAACGGTCAGGACAATCTGATCTGTCACCAGCTTCTTATTCACCAGATCCAGCACTAGCAAATCTGTCATTTCCTTCACAATCAGCCTTGCCATCGGTACCGTATAGGGACTCTGCAGCACCTGACCAGCACCGATACTGTGATTTTCTGGCTTATAGGATTTGATATCTGCAATTGTACATGGTTCGTAGCCCCAAGCGTGGTCAATCAAAAGTTCTGCATTAATACCGAATAATTGATATAGTAAATCTTCATTATAATAATCTGTTGCCTTCCCTGCGGAACATCTCGCAACATCTCCCATTGTCATCAGCCCGTTCTGTTCGAGCTTCCTGGCATAGCCTATGCCAACTCGCCAGAAATCAGTGAGTGGTCTGTGATTCCACAGCTGTTTCCGGTATGACATCTCGTCCAGTTCCGCAATCCGAACTCCGTCTGCATCAGCTTCTACATGCTTTGCCAAGATATCCATTGCGATCTTACACAGATACATATTCGTACCAATTCCTGCCGTAGCTGTAATTCCTGTTGTATCAAGCACATCATGGATTATTTTCATAGTCAGTTCATGTGCCGTCATCTGATAAGTCTCCAGATAGTCAGTCACATCTATAAAGACCTCATCCACAGAATAGATATGAATATCCTCGGGTGCGATATACTTTAGATAAATATCGTAAATCTGCGTACTGCACTTCATATAGAGTGCCATTTGTGGCGGAGCTGCAATATAATCAATCGCCAATGAAGGATTCTGATGAAGCTTCACAGCATCATAAGATGACCCCGTAAACTTACGCTCTGGTGCCCTGTTTGCCCTGTCTGCATTTGCCCTTTTTACCTGCTGTACGACCTCAAACAGTCGTGCTCTGCCAGGTATTCCATATGACTTCAATGACGGCGATACCGCTAGACAAATCGTTTTTTCTGTCTTGCTCGCATCTGCCACCACCAGATTGGTCGTCATCGGATCCAATCCACGCTCCATGCACTCCACAGAAGCATAGAAAGATTTCAAATCTATGGCTGCATAAATATGTTGTTTTGAGGATGTGTTATGATCCTGAACTGTCATTTGTGACATTACCCCAGTCCTTTTTTGATAAAACCTACAAGTTTCTTAATTGCCTCGATCTCCCACAGATACCTACCTATTATTATAACATGAGAAAATCTTAATTTCAGCAATTTCTGAAATTGGAGTTTGTACCCATTTTGTTCAGGCATCTGTTTTTGTCCTTGAAATACAATTCTATTTATGTATAATAAGAGAGGTGGCTAAAAACGCAATTATATAGTAAAAATGAGGTTTTGGAATGATTAGTGCAAACAATGTAACACTACGCCTTGGCAAAAAGGCATTATTTGAAGATGTAAACATCAAATTCACAGAAGGCAATTGCTATGGTTTGATCGGCGCAAATGGTGCAGGCAAATCAACCTTCTTACGCATTCTCTCTGGTAATTTAGAGACTACCAAAGGAGAAATTTCTATCACTCCTGGACAGCGTCTCTCCGTTCTGGAACAGGATCACTTTAAATATGACGAATATCCAGTTATGGATACCGTCATTATGGGAAACGAAAGACTCTATCAGATCATGAAAGAAAAGGATGCCATCTACGCAAAGGAAGACTTCTCTGATGAAGACGGTATTCGTGCCAGTGAGCTCGAAGGCGAATTTGCTGAGATGGACGGCTGGGAAGCAGAATCCAATGCTGCCATGCTGTTAAATGGTCTTGGAATTGATACAAATCTTCACTATTCCATCATGAAAGATTTGAACGGCAGTGAAAAGGTAAAGGTACTGCTTGCCAAAGCACTCTTCGGCAATCCCGATATCCTGCTCCTAGATGAGCCGACGAACCATTTGGATCTGGATGCCATTGCATGGCTGGAAGAATTCCTGATCAACTTTGAAAATACAGTCATAGTCGTATCACATGATCGATACTTCTTAAATAAAGTATGTACCCATACTGCTGATATCGACTACGGTAAGATTCAGCTCTATGCTGGTAACTATGATTTCTGGTACGAATCCAGTCAGCTGCTCGTGAAGCAAATGAAGGAAGCCAATAAGAAAAAGGAAGAGAAAATCAAAGAACTGCAGGAGTTCATCTCCCGTTTCTCAGCAAACGCTTCCAAATCCAAACAGGCAACCTCACGTAAAAAGGCACTGGAGAAGATTGAACTTGACGACATCAAGCCGTCTTCTAGAAAATATCCCTATGTGGATTTTCGTCCGGAACGTGAAATTGGTAATGAAGTACTGTCAGTAGAGGGCATCAGCAAGACCATTGATGGAGAAAAAATCCTCGACAATATTTCCTTTCTTCTTGGACGTGAAGATAAGGTCGCTTTCGTTGGCGGCAATGAGCTTGCAAAAACTGTATTATTTAAGATACTGATGGGTGAAATGGAACCCGATGAAGGAACCTATAAATGGGGCGTGACTACAACACAAGCATACTTCCCAAAGGATTCCACAGAAGAATTCAATAATGATCTCACCATCTCTGACTGGCTGACTGGCTACTCTCCAGTCAAGGATGTTACATATGTACGCGGATTCCTTGGCAGAATGCTCTTCCCAGGCGAAGACGGCGTCAAAAAGGTCAAAATCCTGTCTGGAGGCGAAAAGGTTCGCTGCCTGTTGTCCAAGATGATGATCAGCGCTTCCAATGTATTAGTGCTAGATGAGCCGACCAACCACCTGGATATGGAGTCCATCACCGCTCTGAACAATGGACTGATTAAGTTTTCCGGTGTCGTACTCTTTGCTTCCCATGACCACCAGTTTGTGCAGACAACCGCAAACCGCATCATGGAAATCATGCCAGGTGGTGCTCTGATTGACAAAATCACAACCTACGACGAATATCTGGAAAGCGATGAAATGGCTCGTAAGAGATTCGTTTATACAGCAAATAAGGAAGACGATGACAACTAATATGAATGCAATAGATTTACATGTACATTCTAATAAATCCGATGGCTCCTACACCCCCTCAGAGCTGGTTGATTATGCTCTGAAAAAGAATCTATTAGCATTTGCCCTGACCGATCATGATACGGTTGACGGTCTGGATGAGGCAATTTCCTATGCCCAAGGGAAACCAATTGAAGTGATTCCGGGCATAGAGCTTTCCACAGAAAATGAGGCCCGTGATGTCCACATCCTAGGCCTATATATTAATTATAAAAATCCATCTTTTCAGGATTACCTAATCAAGTTTCAGGCATCCCGTGAGCTACGTAACGAAAAAATGTGTGTAAAGCTGTGTGAACAAGGTATTCAGATTACAATGGAGGATTTACGGAAACGATTTTCCGGTTCTGTTGTCACCAGAGGACTTTATGCTAAATATATGCTGGAAACTGGACAAATCAAGTCCATGAAAGAAGCCTTTGATCGATACATCGGCGATACTGGTCCCTGTTTTGTTCCTCGTGAAAAAGTCACCCCTGAACAGGCAATTGATCTGATTCACACTGCCGGCGGCGCTGCTGTACTGGCTCATCCAGTGCTCTATCACATGGGCATGGCAAAGCTGGATACATTCACAGCGCGCCTGAAGGCTGCAGGTCTGGATGGCATTGAGGCTGTTTACACCACCTATGCCCCAAGTGACGAGCGCGATATCAAAAGGCTGGCCGCAAAATATGAACTGTTCATAACGGGTGGCTCCGATTTTCACGGCACGACCAAGCCAGAAACAGATCTTGGTGTCGGCTATGGTAAACTGTTTGTCCCTGAAGACTTATTAGCTCCATTAACAGATTATAAGAGCCGCTCTAAATGATGCGGCTCTAAATGATTACATACCTTTTACTGCATGAAAAAGGAGACCATTCATGAAATCAACAAAAATACTATTTACAGATCTTGACGGAACTCTGTTAGATGATCAGAAAAATATCAGCCGTCACTCGCTGGATACCATCAAACGTATGACAGATGCAGGTCATAAACTTGTTTTATGCTCTGGACGTCCGATCAATAGTGTACTGGCTGTATCTGAGCAATTCGGTTTCACAGGTCCAGGCTTCTATGTCGTCTCCTACAATGGTGGCCTGATTTATGACTGCTATGAAAAGAAAACCATCCTGCACTCTCCACTCTCTTTTGATTGCGTAAAGTACCTGTTTGATCAGGCCGAGCAAGAGGGTCTTCATGTACATACCTATTCTGATACTCATATCATCAGTCTGCACGATACGCCTGAACTGGCGCATTACTGTGAGCACATCAAAATGCCCACCCTTGTGACCGATGATATTCTTGGTATTCTGGATGAGGAACCCATGAAGCTCATTGTCATGGATTTGAATGGACGCTCCAGGCTGGAGGCTTTCCGTGCAAAGCTCTCATCTTGGGCAGAGGGAAAGGTCAGTTCTACGTTCTCCAGTCCTGTGTTACTGGAATATGGTTCTCCTGTTTCCTCAAAAGGTAATGCTGTGAAATACCTGTGTGAATATCTGAATATTCCGATAGAAAACTCTGTAGCCGCAGGAGATGAAGAAAATGATACCACTATGCTAGAAGTAGCTGGAGTTGGTGCTGCCATGGCAAACGGAATCGATATCACAAAAAATGCCGCCGATTATATTACCGAGCACGATAATAATCACGATGGCATTTC
>CAZACC010000068.1:0-11354 GCA_964483545.1 uncultured Lachnospiraceae bacterium | reverse complement strand
TCGTCCTTGAATCTCTTCAATGATGCTAACGGACCTTCAAAGACCTGCTCACCCTCTCTGGTGACTCTAACAGAGCAGCCTCTCTGGAAAATACCATCCAGTACATAGGAACCTGCAATGTTTCCGATACCAGATGCCTTGAATACCTGTCTGATTTCTCCATGTCCGAGCACTTTTTCCTCGAATACAGGATCCAACATACCCTTCATAGCTGCCTCTACATCCTCGATGGCTTTGTAGATGACGCTGTACAGTCTAACATCAACACCCTCTGTCTCAGCCGTTGCCTTCGCTGTTGCATCTGGTCTGACATTGAATCCGATGATGATTGCATTAGATGCAGATGCAAGGATGATATCCGACTCATTAATGGCACCTACACCGCCATGGATGACCTTCACAACCACTTCATCATTTGTCAGCTTCAGCAGACTTTCCTTCACAGCCTCCACTGATCCCTGTACATCGGCCTTGATAATAATACTGAGCTCCTTCAGATTGCCCGCCTGAATCTGTGTAAACAGATCATCCAGTGATAGCATCTTTGCCTTTGTATCATCCAGCATCTTCACACGACCCTGTGAAATAAATGTTGCGGCAAAGCTTCTTGCTTCTTTATCGTTTTCTGGTGCTACAAAGATATCTCCCGCTGCTGGTACATCACCCAGTCCGAGAATCTCTACCGGAGTAGATGGACCTGCTTCCTTGACACGTTTGCCCTTATCATCAATCATGGCTCTGACTTTACCATGACTGCTGCCAGCTGCAATGAAGTCACCAACCTTTAATGTTCCCTTTTGCACAAGTACGGTAGCAACTGGTCCACGTCCCTTATCTAACTCTGCCTCAATGACAAGACCTCTGGCCTTTCTCTTGGCATTTGCTTTTAGTTCCATAATGTCTGCTGTTAATAGAATCATTTCCAACAGTTGTTCAATACCCTCGCCTGACTTGGCTGATACAGGAGCAAAGACGGTACTGCCGCCCCAGTCTTCTGGAATCAATTCATACTCTGCCAGTTCCTGCTTCACCTTGTCTATATTTGCACTTGGCTTATCAATCTTATTCACTGCAACGATGATTTCAATGCCTGCAGCCTTTGCATGATTGATTGCCTCGATCGTCTGTGGCATAACACCATCGTCCGCTGCGACTACAAGAATCGCAATATCTGTTGCATTTGCGCCACGCATACGCATTGCTGTAAATGCTTCATGTCCTGGTGTATCCAGAAATGTGATTTTCTGTCCGTTGATGGTAACAACATAAGCTCCGATATGCTGCGTGATACCACCTGCCTCACGATCCGTCACATTCGTCTTACGAATAGCATCCAAAAGCGAAGTTTTACCATGATCGACGTGACCCATGACACAGATAACTGGTGGTCTGGATGTCATCAGGCTTGCATCTTCTTCGTCTTCCTTCAGCAGCTCCTCGATTACATCAACTACAACCTCCTTCTCGCAAAATACTTCAAATTCCATGGCAATTTCTTCTGCCACTTCATAAGTAACCTCTTGATTCACAGTTACAATCGTACCTTTTAAGAACAGCTTCTTTACAATGACTGACGGCTGCATTTTCATCTTCTCTGCTAGTTCCTTGATTGTTAATGACTCTGGAAGAATGATTACCTTGATCTTCTCTTCCTCTTGCACTGCCTGCTTCTCATGTGGTCTTTCCAGCTGTTTTACACCCTTAACAGCTTTGCCGCCTCTGAAGCCGTCAGCATTAGAATAACTCAAATCTTTACGTTTCTTATCCTGATTCTGTCTCCGCTTCTCCTGCTCGTCGCGATGCTTCTCCTGTTCCTTTGCTGTCATCTTTGCAGGAGCATCGAAGCCTCCGCCTGCGCTAGGACGTCCTCCTTGACCTGGTCTGTTGTTATAGCCTCCTTGACTCGGTCTGTTATTATAACCACCAGAACTCTGTCCAGGTCTGCCAGCGTAGTTTCCGCCGCCCTGTCCAGGTCTGCTGCCCTGATAACTGCTGCCACCCTGTCGGTTGCCTTGAGAATTATTGCCTTGATAATTATTGCCTTGATAGCTACCGCCTGCTGGTCTATTTCCCTGATAATTGCTGCCGCCCTGTCGGTTGCCTTGAGAATTATTACCTTGATAGCTGCCACCTGCTGGTCTGTTTCCCTGATAATTGCTGCCGCTCTGTCGGTTGCCTTGAGAATTATTACCTTGATAGCTGCTGCCTGCTGGTCGATTGCCCTGATAACTGCTGCCTGCTGGTCGATTGCCCTGATAATTGCTGCCCCCCTGCCGGTTGCCTTGATAATTACTACCGCTTTGACGATTTCCCTGATAGTTATTGTTATTCCCCTGATAATTATTGTTATTTCCCTGAGAACTGCCTTGTCTTACTCCGCCTTGGTTTCCCTGGCGGTTTTCACTTCTGCCAGTATTGCCATTGCTATTACTATAATCTCTAGCAGCACTACTATTATTTTGTACGTTCGGTTGACTGTTTTGAGTAGTTTCTTCGCTTTTGATGATTTCGCTTTGATTTTGATCAGCTCCTGTTCTTGTCTCTGGCGTGGGTTTGTCAATTACCCCGAAGCTCTCATAGCCTGCAGAGTGTTCAGGTCTGACAGATGTTGTGATTCTCTCACTGGCAGACGGTCTGCCAGAGTTCATGCCAGGTCTGTTCTGGTTGCTCTGACGGTTCTGTCCCATACCATTTTGTGAGCTTTGCTGCGGCTGTCCCCCAGGTACTCTTGAATTATGAGGATTGCTGACAAAGATAATATTTGGTTTCTTCTTTTTCACCGGTGCTGCAGCTGTATCCTTGCTTTCTACGGACTTTGACTCATCTGCCTTTGTATCTGCCGGCATCACTTTTGAAGCCACTGGCTCTTTGGTTTGATTTGTCTCAGCTGTCTTTTCTGTTGTTATCTTGACGGCCGTCTTCACACCGAATGCTTTCTTGACAACCTTAATCTGCTCTTCATTCAGATTAGACTGTGCAGCCTTTCCTTCGATTCCCTTCTCGGCTAGAACCGCCGTTACTTCCTTGCTTGTTTTATCTATTTCTTTTGCTAACTCATGTACTTTCATTTTAGTCATTTATTTACCTCCGTATTTGTTTCTTCCAAATGCTTCAGGATTGTTTTTGCAAATCCCTCATCTGTAATTGCAAGTGATGCCCGCATTTCATTTCCAATTGCGTGTCCGAGTTCCTCTTTGTTTCCATATTCACAGATTTGTACCTGATAAAATTCACACATATTGCGGAACATCTTTCTGGTATTGTCCGAAGCATCCGCTGCTACGATCACAAGCCATGCTTTGCCATCCTTGATCTTTCTCTCTGTCATGAATTCTCCGCTTGCCACTTTTCCCGCACGCTTTGCAAGTCCAAGCATCTGCAGTACCTTATTCTGTTTCACGATTATCAAACTCCTTCATCAAACCTGCAACAACATCATCTGGAATACTCGTTTTCAAGGAGCGTTCCAATCCCTTATGCTTCAATGCTTTGTTCAGACATTCCCTGTTGGCGCATACATAAGCGCCTCTTCCATTCTTCTTGCCAGTCATATCTAACAGGATCTCATCCTCAGCGGTCTTGATCACACGGATCATTTCCTTCTTGTTTCCCATTTGATTGCACCCTACGCATTGTCTCAGAGGGATTTTCTTTGCCATGTTGACTGCCCCTTTCTGCAGATGATTCTGTTACTCCTCTGGTGCCGCTTCTGTATCTGCAGCCACTTCCTCATCTATATATTCCTCAGTACCTTCTTCGTATGCACCTTCCTCATACTCTTCTTCGTACTCTTCTTCATCATAGTAATCTTCCATCCTAAATCCTGGTGCATCCTTGGCCTGTGTCTCACTCTTGATATCAATCTTAAATCCTGTCAGGCGCGCTGCAAGTCTTGCATTCTGTCCTTCCTTACCGATTGCAAGTGACAGCTGGTAATCAGGCACAACAACCTTGGCTGTCTTCTCGTCACCATCTGCGATAACGAAAACGACCTTCGCTGGTGACAGTGCATTCTCAATCAAGATTCCAGGATTCTCATTCCAGTTGATAATATCGATTTTTTCTCCACGTAGTTCATCAACAATCATATTCACACGTGAACCATTCATACCAACACATGCTCCGACTGCATCTACCTCTGGATTGTTGGACCATACTGCTATTTTTGTTCTGCTGCCAGCTTCACGGGCAATGCTTTTAATCTCTACCGTACCGTCCTTAACCTCTGTCACCTCAGACTCGAATAGTCTCTTCACCAGCTCCGGATGAGTTCTGCTCACAAGGATTTTAGGACCCTTTGTCGTATCCTTAACCTCCAGAATGTATACCTTTACTCTTTCAGTCGGCTTTAATACCTCTGTCTTGACCTGCTCATTCTCTGCAAGCAATGCATCTACCTTGCCAAGATTAATACTGATGTTCTTGCCGACATTTCTCTGTACGATACCAGTCACAACATCCTTTTCTTTTCCATAATATCGATTGTAAAGCACAGAACGCTCTTCCTCTCGGATTTTCTGTAGGATGACATTCTTTGCATTCTGTGTCGCAATACGACCAAACTCTTTGCTCTTCACCTCAACGGGAAGGACTGCTCCTTCCTTTGCCTTGGAATCAATCAGCTTTGCATCTGCCAGGCTGATTTCCATAACAGGATCCTCTACTTCCTCCACAACAGTCTTGTCTGCGAATACCATGAAATCACAAGTGTCACGATTGATCTCAACTCTGACATTATCAGATTTGCCGAAATGGTTTTTGCAAGCAGTAATGAGAGAATTCTCAATCGCATCGAAAAGTGTCTCTTTGCTAATGTCCTTTTCCTTTTCCAAAATGTCCAGTGCTTCCATTAATTCCTTGTTCATTTTTCCATTTACCTCCTAAAGTTCCAATGCGAGTCTAATCAATGCTATGTCTGACTTCGCAAATGTGGTCTCTTCTTCATTGATGATGACTGTAACTGTATCTTTATCGTAGGATTTTAAGGCGCCTACAAACTCCTTTTCATGATGAATTGCTCGATAGGTTCTAATTTCTATCTCTTTACCGATGCTTCTGTCATAATCCTTTGGCTTTTTGAGCGGTCGTCCAAGTCCTGGTGAACTAACCTCCATAATATAGGCATCCGATATAAAATCCTCTCGATCCAATATATCTGACAGCGCACGGCTGACAAGCTCACAATCGTTGATTGTGATACCTCCTGGCTTATCAATATACGCCCTCAGATACCAGTTGGTTCCTTCCTTTACATACTCTACATCCACAAGTTCAAACTGGTTTTCCTCCATAATGGGTGTCAACAGCTGTTCTGTCCTTGCTTCGTAGTCTTCTCTTTTAGACAATTGCAGTCTCTCCTCTCAAATGGCTCTGAATGGATATTCAGAATTCTGCCCTAACAAAATTTTAAGAGTGGACTGCTGCCCACTCTTATCTTCGTAATACCTTATTAACTTTAAATATAATAACACTTATTGGTAGTAAATGCAAGTGTTCGGGAAAACTAATTTGTTCTGTGGTGAAAACCATCCTCTAATGTCTCTCCACGATTCTTCCAGTACTGGATATTCTCTCCAAAATTGGTTGCTGGAAATGCATAATACCAAGACTGTCCTCCCGCCTCCTCTGGATAATAAATGGTAATGCCGTCCAAATCCTCTGACAGCATTTCCGGCTGTGGATAATCCTTCTGCCTGATGAAATAAGAAGTATCTATTCGTGTGTTCCATACAAAGAGCAGGTCTTCCTTTAGAATACGGTACGTCGGAACCCACAGGATGATCATCACTGCCAGTGTACTGAGACCAGAGATCAGACGCAGCCACAACTTCTGATTCTTCACGTCAGTTAAGAAGCTTCCTGCAAACAGCAGTGGTAATGTCAATACAAATGCATAACCATATCGATGTAATGGCGAGGTAAAAAGCCATGACAAAAAGCTTACGAATACAACTGCCTTTAGAAATTCAAAAGCCAAAAAACGGACATCTAAAATATGATTTTCTTTTTGATTCCTCAATTTGTTTCCAGGCACAAAACAGCAAATTCCCCTAAACAGCAAATTGAGCACTTCCACTACAACTGCGGCAAAGGCCGCCAGTGAAAACCAACGCTCCACAGACTTTTGTCCATTCCACCAAGTCGGAAACCACTGCAGAATATTTTGATCGATTGCAGTTCGGTCATAGAGATAGCGTGCATAGACCTTCACATCTATGGCATCGCCAATGACTGTTTCCTTCGGAAGTTTCCAGTCAACAGAAAACAGATCAATTGCCTCAAAAGGATAGATCAGCCAGCCAGATATAAAGTAATTGCGGATAAAATAGGGTGCTGCAACGGCAATTCCAAGTCCGAGACATATCCATATCTCTTTCCATTTCTTTTCTTTAATCAACCGGTATGCTGGATATATAACTAGCAGTGCCATACAAGCTGCTGTCAGTTTGAGAGATACTAGGAAGGCTGTCATAATGCTGTAAAAAGCATAGGGTGCAATCTCCTGTTCTCCCTCTTCAATACATTCAGCCCACGAGATTACAATCCACATCACATAATATACGGTAATATAATCCGTTGCTGGAGAAACGATTTCTGTTGAGATAATCATCGTATATAGAATCGGTGCCAGTCTGCACAGATTGCTTGCAGTATATTTCCAAGAACGATGCTCCCATATACCCCTTACAGATGCCGCACAGAGAATCACTGCAATCAGTCCGTGCACGGCATGCATCGACTGATTAAACACATCCTTCATGCTATAAAGTGCTGCCAGACAGAAATAGGAACTGTTATAACCGAATCGTTCATGTATATTCGCAATACCTCTAATCACACCGTAGTCTTCTGCCAACCGAATACTCTGTGCATGATACAATCCGCTGTCATAGACGAAATTTGTTCCTGCACAATAATATGCAATCATCAAAATAATCACCGCATATATTACAAAAAACACCTGCTTTTGCTCTAAGATTTTTCTTTTCAGTTCTTGAAAGAAAAATTTCTTCTCGAAAATTAGAATGGCTGCACAAACAGTTAACATAACTATATTTGCAATCAATGACACTCCGGCAAACACGCTGAAATAGCCTGCATATACAGTTGCTGCTGCAATTCCAGTCATCAGGCATGACGACAGATTACTTTCTTTCTCATAATGAAAAAGCTTTCGAAAACATCTTAATAGAAATGATCCGAGAATATAAGATGTGATACCTATATAGATCCAGTTAATTAATACATATAGCATGGAGAGTCTCCTTGTAAATGAAGTTCAAACAGGATATAGTGGGTGTTTCCCATGATATTAAAAAACACACTAAACAAAATTGTTTAATGCGTCTTTCAGGGTTGGGCTGTTATACAACAGTCAGTAGCCCGTACGGGAATCGAACCCATGATTCCGCCGTGAGAGGGCGGCGTCTTAACCTCTTGACCAACGAGCCATTCATTTTCCGTACTGAAACAGTACTAGCATATCTTAACTTATTTGTTTCATCTTTGCAAGTACTTTTTTTATTTCGTTTTTTTATTCGTTTTTTGTTTCGTTTTTTTCGTTTAAGATTCCATTTACAATTCCGAGCTCCCCATCATCATTATAATTATGTAAACCATCATGCAAAATCAAATAACGAAATCTGATTCTTCTCGGGAATCTTTCCAAGTAAGCCAAGGTCATACATGTGGTCTACAACTGTCATACTGACTTTGCTCCTCTGGTAAAAGTCCTCCTTTGACAAAAAGGAGCCCCCCTTAACCGCTGCTACAACTGCATCTGCCGCATTCTCTCCCATTCCGTCGATGCTCGTGAGCGGTGGCATAATCTTACGATCAACAATCTGACAGTATCTTGCACTGACAGTAAAAATGTCTATCGGGGTGAACTCATATCCGCGCGCATACATCTCTTGGGCAATCTTCATGTCCTTGAGCGTACCTTGCTCCTTTGGTGTCAGGGAATCCTCGCGCTTTTTATAATCATCCATGTAATATTCCAGACGATCTCTGCCCTGACACATGATATCATAATTGAAACCTGTTGCACGGATACTGAAAAATGCCGAATAATATGCCAGGGGATCATTAATCTTGTAATATGCAATACGCCATGCCATCATAACATAGGCGGCCGCATGCGCCTTCGGGAACATATACTTGATTTTTTTACAAGACCAAATATACCAGTCTGGCACCCCTGCAACTGTCATTGCTTCTTCCCAATCGGGTTTCAGCCCCTTGCCCTTACGAACAGACTCCATGATGGTAAATGCCAGAGAACTTTCCACTCCCATTTGAATCAGATACAGCATGATATCATCACGTGTACAAATAGCAGTAGAAATCGTTGCTTTTCCCTCTTGAATCAAGGTCTGTGCATTTCCGAGCCACACATCTGTCCCGTGACCCAACCCCGAAATACGAATCAGATCAGAAAATGTCTTCGGCTTTGCATCCAGTAACATCTGTATGACAAAATCCGTCCCAAACTCTGGGACTCCCAAAGAACCCAACGGACAACCGCCGATATCACTCGGTTTGATTCCAAGTGCTTCTGTATTCATAAAAAGAGACATGACACCTTTGTCATCAAGTGGCACTTGCTGTGGGTCTGTTCCCGTCAGATCCTTCAGCATACGAATCATCGTCGGATCATCATGTCCGAGAATATCAAGCTTCAGCAGATTGTGATCAATTGAGTGGTAATCAAAGTGTGTCGTAATAATATCTGACTTCATATCATTTGCTGGATGCTGTACTGGCGTAAAAGTATCAATTTCTTCTCCGTGAGGCAATACGATGATACCACCTGGGTGCTGTCCTGTCGTTCTGCGGACTCCTGTACATCCGACAGTAATACGATTGATTTCACAGGAACGCTTCTTGATTCCACGTTCTTCATAATATTTCTGTACATAGCCATAGGCGGTTTTATCCGCAAGAGTACCAATCGTGCCTGCTTTAAAGGTATGACCCTCTCCAAAAATGACCTCTGTATATTTATGCGCCTTTGCCTGATAATCGCCCGAAAAATTCAAGTCAATATCTGGTTCTTTGTCCCCCTTAAAGCCAAGAAAGGTTTCAAACGGAATATCAAAACCGTCCTTTTGTAGCATTGCTCCGCACTTCGGGCATACCCGATCAGGCATATCACAGCCTGCTCTTCCCGCATATGCTTTGACATCATCTGATGTAAAATCAGAATAATGACATTCCGAACAATAGTAATGGGGTGACAAAGGATTCACCTCCGTAATTCCGGACATAGTCGCCACGAACGAAGAGCCAACAGATCCACGCGATCCGACTAAATAACCATCTTCATTTGATTTATGTACCAACTTCTGTGCAATCATGTACATAACTGCAAATCCGTTCTTGATGATGGAATTCAGTTCCTTCTCCAGACGTTCCGTAACCTGAACAGGCAGATCATCTCCGTAGATCTCATGGGCTCTCTGATAGCACATATCTGTCAGCGTTTTATCAGAGTCTTCTATGAACGGTGGGCATTTATCTGGACGTACTGGTGAAATCTTTTCTACCATATCATTAATCAGATTTGTATTTGTAATAACGACTTCTTCCGCTTTATCACTGCCTAGATACTGGAATTCTGCCATCATCTCCTCTGTTGTTCGTAAAAACAGGGGTGCCTGATCATCCGCATCCTTAAACCCCTTGCCTGCCATGATAATACGGCGATAAACTTCGTCCTCTGGATCCATAAAATGTACATCACAGGTCGCCACAACAGGTTTTCTAAACTGTTCGCCCAGACTCACAATCTTTTTGTTGATATTTTCCAAGTCCTCCAACGTACTCACTGAGGACCTCTCGTCACGCAGCAAAAAAGCATTATTCCCAAGAGGCTGTATCTCGAGATAATCATAAAAGTTTACAATTCGCGCAATATCTGCATCCGATTTTTCTTCCAGAATCGCTCGGTACAGTTCTCCCTGCTCACAGGCCGAACCAATGATCAATCCCTCCCGAAGCTTGTTCAGTTCACTCTTGGGTATACGCGGACGCATATGATAGTATTTCAAATGTGACATAGATACAAGACGATACAGATTCACACGCCCGATTTCGTTTTTCGCCAGTAAAATCACATGATAGCTCGGCATCTTCCTAATCATCTGTTCCGAAGTACTACACATTGTATTAATCTGCTGCAGTGTTGTATGTCCTTTTTCTATCAGCATTTTCTGAAAATGCAAAAATATTTCCGCAGTCGCACCTGCATCGTCTACAGCTCTGTGATGATTTTCTAAAGAAATCTTCAGTTCCTTTGCCACATAATTAAGCTTATACTTCGAAATATTCGGCAATAAAACTCTAGCCAGTCCGACAGTATCCACAGAGGTGAATTCCCTCTCTAGTCCGACTAAAAAAGCGTTGTGCTCCAAAAAACTCATATCAAAAGATGCATTATGGGCTACCAATACTGCATCTCCGATAAACTCTAGAAATGCTGGCAACACTGTTTCTATTGTATCTGCATCCTGTACCATGGCATCATTAATACCCGTTAGATTCTCAATTCGGAACGGAATTGGCACCTCTGGATTCACAAAGTAAGAAAACTTGTCCAATATCTTTCCACCCTGTACCTTCACAGCCCCGATTTCTATGATTTTATTCTTAAATGGTGAAAATCCCGTCGTCTCCAGATCAAATACAACAAAAGAATCCTCTAACGTCCTCTCCTTGGGATTGATGACGATATCCTTTAGGTCGTCAACGAGATATCCCTCCATACCATAGATGACCTTGATATCATTTTCATCACCTCTATTAATCTTATCCAGTGTATGCAGTGCATCCGGAAACGCCTGAACAACGCCGTGATCGGTCACAGCAATCGCTTTATGTCCCCATTTCTTTGCACGTTTAATCAGTTCTGATACCTCACTGACACCATCCATATCACTCATTTTGGTATGACAGTGCAGCTCTACCCTCTTCTCAGAACTGTGATCCATTCTGCTCATTTTAAAGTCTGGTATCTTCATGATTCCCACAATATATCCAAGCATCAGTTCCTTTGAAAATCCGTCTAGATTTGCAACACCCTTTATTTTTATAAAGGCACCCACCTTCAGCTTTTCTGACAGTTCTTCATTCACATCTGGCTGCACAAAGATTTTGGCAGAAATAGTATCTGTAAAATCCGTTATATCAAATGTGATTAGGAACTTCTCATTCTTCAACTCTCTGCTTTCCATGCGAATGATTTCACCGCATACTGTTACCTCGCCGATCTCACCAAGCAGCTGATCGATTGGTATGACATCATCATCAAAATCTCTTCCGTAGATGACATCTGGATGATCCGAGCGTCTGGC
>CAZACC010000067.1:0-11621 GCA_964483545.1 uncultured Lachnospiraceae bacterium | reverse complement strand
TCTGCTCTGTTGAACTCCTGCTCCTGAATATGAGATGTATATAACTGAAATCTGGGTTCCTCCTGATTTGGCTGTTCCATCAGGAAGTGAACATAGATCCACCTAGAATCAGGTGCACTCGGAGTCACTCCGTAATAGTGTAGTCCTGCCTTCATAAAGAACAATGAGCCTGTATTGATCTCATACTCTGTCTCTTCTTCTACGATAGAAATAGAACCCTGAATCACATAAAGCAATACGTGATAATCTGTTCGTCTATCTGCGTGCAGAAACGGTTTTTCCGCATACAGCCGATCAGCCACTTTCACCAACGGCATCTGATTTAACTTGGAATATAACCTATTATCCCTCATGTTTTATTTGTCCTTTTTGTCCAATATGCGAATATATTATATTTAAATGTGAATAAATCTTATTTTATATCTCTCTCAATACGATTATAATTCATATATACAAATTTGTAAACGATCATTTACCCACATATCATAAGTACATATTCAAGGAGGTTACTATGCAGTCATTATTAAAAAATTTTCAAATAACGGATTCCTTTTGGACTCGCTATGAGCATCTGATTAAGGAAACTGTCATCCCTTATCAGGAAAAGGCTCTCCATGACCAAATTCCAGATGCAGAGAAAAGCCATGCCATTGCCAACTTTCAGGCAGCGGCAGAATATCTGAAAACTGGAGTCAAATCCTCTGATTTCTATGGAATGGTATTTCAGGACAGTGATGTTGCTAAATGGCTAGAGGCCGTTTCTTATACTCTGGTTTTATTTCCAGACGCAGAGCTTGAGGCGCACGCAGATGAAATCATCGAACTGGTAGGCAGTGCGCAGCATGCTGACGGATATCTGGATACTTACTTTACACTAAATGATGACAAAGTGCACTTTTCTAACTTACATGAGGCGCATGAGTTATACTGTGCGGGTCATATGATGGAAGCTGCTGTGGCGTACTATGAAAGCACAGGCAAGCGTTCACTTCTGGATATCATGCTGCGTGTAACTGACTGTATCTATGAACACTTTATCACACAGCAGGCTGAGGGATATCCGGGACATCCGGAAGTCGAACTGGCTCTGATGCGTATGTATCGGGCAACACATGAGCAGAAATGTCTATCCCTTGCTGAACATTTTATCAATGTCAGAGGCATCGATCCTCACTTCTATGAGAAGGAACGTAAGAAAATCGACTGGACTATATGGAATAATGATCCTACGAACTACGAATATGAGCAATATTATGCTCCCGTCAGAGAGCAGGATCGTTCGACTGGACATGCAGTGAGGGCTGTCTATCTATATACGGGAATGGCTATGCTGGCTCTGGAAACAAAAGATAGTACACTGCTTGATGCATGTAAGAGGCTATGGAACAGCATCACAGAAGAGCAGATGTATGTAACTGGTGGTATTGGATCAACCTGTCTCGGTGAGGCATTTACGACTGCCTATCATCTGCCAAATGACACAGCCTACGCTGAGACCTGCGCTTCCATCGGATTGATCTTCTTTGCGCGCAGAATGCTGGATCTAGATATGAATAGCCAGTATACTGATGTGATGGAGCGTGCACTCTATAACTGTGTACTAGCTGGTATGCAGCTGAACGGAACCCGTTTCTTCTATGTGAATCCTCTAGAAGTAGAGCCAGGTGTATCAGGAATCGTGCCGACTCATAAGCATACCTTACCTGAACGCCCTATGTGGTTTGGCTGTGCCTGCTGTCCGCCGAATGTAGCACGTCTGCTGCCTTCTATAGCAGAATATGCCTGGAGAGAAACAGATGATACTCTGTACTCTCACCTCTATCTGGCTGGAAATCTAAGGCTAGAATCAAAGGGAGCCAACATCCACGTAGAAACAAAGTATCCATATCATGGTACTGTAAAGTATAAAATAGAGCCTGATGACAGCTCAGCTGAGTTTACCCTTGCCATCAGAATTCCTGACTGGAGCAGACATACAGATGTCCAGATTAATAATATGCCTATCTTTAAGGATAATCATCTCCATGGTGCGAATCAAACAAATGTTTTTGCGGATATCAATTATCATCAGGGTTATCTGTATATCCACCGTTCATTCTTAAAGAATGATGTGATTGAAATGAATATGGATATGACACCATATCGCATTTATCCCAATGCACAGATTAGTGCAGACAGCGGAAGAGTGGCTATTGCAAGAGGACCTTTGGTGTATTGTGCAGAAGGTGTGGATCAGGCTTCTGACGTGTTTTCATTATATGCAGATCCACACTCTGCAATTGATGTAATGCCTTATGATGCAAATATATTACATGGAATCGTTCAGATGGAATTGAATGGGTATCGCATTCAGAATACGAAGTCACTGTATTCTTTGACGCGTCCTGAGAGAATATCTTGTAGAATAAAGCTGATTCCTTACTATGCATGGGGCAATCGTGGTTTAAACCAGATGCGTGTATGGCTGCCAGAATCTAGTGAATCGTAAATCAATAGTATCTTCGAACCGTGATAATAGAACGATAGGTTGCTGAGGAATACTTGATACCTGTCGCCTGTGTACTGGCGTGTACAATCGTTCCGTTGCCGACGTAAATACCTACATGTCCGCCATAATAAATAATATCACCTGGCTGCATGTCTGAGTAGCTGACTTCAGATCCACTGGAAGCCTGCGCATACGAACTACGGGGTAAACTGATTCCAAAATGCTGGAACACTGCCGACGTGAAACCTGAACAGTCAGCTCCATTCGTCAGACTGGTTCCCCCTGCAGCGTATGGATTTCCTACAAACTGACATGCATAGCTCGCAATCTCTCCGCCTTTTCCGCTACCAACTGAAGGACTATTCTTTGAAGAGCTTGAACTGCTGCCTTCTGACGACTGCTCCTTAGCAGTCGTCTCTTCTTTCCCTTTGGCTTCTTCCGCTGCTTTTCTTTTAGCTTCTTCCTCTGCTTTCTTTCTAGCAGCTATTTCCTCTGTTTCTATTCTCTTGATTTCTGAAGTCTGTGCCTTAATGGCAGCAGAATATGTATTGGCCTGTTTCTTGGCCGTCGCCAGCTGAGCATCAAAGTTCTCTACTGTTGCATGTTTCTCATCAATCATTGCCTGCAAATCTTTCTGCTGTGCTACAAGGTCTGCTTCCAGTTCCACCATTTCTGACTTTTCACTAATCAGCTCTTCTTTTAACACCAACACCTCTGCCTTTGTTTCCTGATACTGAATCAAAAGCGTCCTGTCATACTCATACAATTTTTCGATATAGTCTGCCTTATTTACCAGATCTGTAATACTCTGCGACTCTACCAACAGCTGTAAATAGCCGATATCACCTTTCTCATACATAAACTTAATACGGCGCTTCATCGCCTCATACTGCTCCTGTTCCTTTGCCTGCGCCGCTTCATATGCGGTTGTTGCATCCGCAATTTCTATTTCTTTATTCTGAATATCATGTTCCAATATTTCAACAGTCGAAAGCAGATCCACCAGCTGAGTATCCAGTTCTTCCAGTTCACTCGCCACTGCATCTTTATTTTCTTCAATGCTATTGATATTTTTCTTCAAGGAATTAAGCTCCTTCTGCGTTGCCTCCTTCTGCTGTTTTAACTCTGCAGAAGTAGCTGCTGCAAAAGGCACTGTCATTGACACGCATAATACACCTGCGAGAATCACACTAGATACCCTTTTCATCTTCATACTCACCCTTTTGAGGACCCTCTTCCTCAGTTTGGAAATTATGTAAACCCATTTATATTATACACAACTTCAAACCATTCTGCAACCTATAATTCCTCCCAAATTGCCACAATGAATTGCCTCAAACCTGTCAACTCTCTTACTTACAACTACACATTTTACGCCCCCTCCCAAAAAAGCCAGGAGAGAAATGTTTGTCATAGTTTCAACTTAAAAGTTACGCTAAAAGAACCTGAACATTATAAAAATAGTCAAGAGACAATCTCCTGACTATTTTTTGCTTATAAATCACAATTATTAACTGTTCGAGGGAACGGAATCACGTCACGGATATTCCCCATTCCTGTCAGATACATCACACATCTCTCAAACCCAAGTCCAAATCCGGCATGTCTAGTGGAGCCATATCTACGAAGATCCAGATAGAACTCATAATCCTCTTTCCTCAGTCCCATTTCTTCCATTCTGGCTACCAGCTTATCATAGTCATCCTCTCTCTGAGAGCCGCCAATGATCTCTCCGATGCCTGGTACGAGACAATCCATAGCTGCAACCGTCTTCCCATCCTCATTTAGCTTCATATAGAATGCCTTGATTTCCTTCGGATAATCCGTTACAAATACTGGTCTCTTGAATTCTTCCTCAGTCAGATATCTCTCGTGCTCTGTCTGCAAATCACAGCCCCATGATACCTTATAATCAAATCTGTCATTTTGCTTCTCTAAGATCTCAATCGCTTCCGTATAGGTTACATGTGCAAAATCAGAAGACACCACATGTTTTAATCTCTCAATCAGTCCCTTATCTACAAACTGGTTAAAGAACTCCATCTCTTCCGGTGCGTGATCCATAACATAACGAATAATATACTTAATCATGCTCTCTGCCAGAATCATATCATCCCGCAAATCGGCAAATGCCATCTCTGGCTCAATCATCCAAAACTCCGCTGCATGTCTTGTTGTATTAGAGTTCTCCGCACGAAATGTCGGTCCAAAGGTATATATATTTTTAAATGCCATTGCGTAAGTTTCACCATTTAACTGTCCGCTGACTGTCAGGTTTGTCTCTTTATTGAAGAAATCCTGCGAATAATCAATACTTCCGTCTGCATTCTTCGGGGTATTCTCCATATCCAGTGTCGTTACACGGAACATCTCTCCCGCTCCTTCACAGTCACTGCCTGTAATCAACGGTGTGTGTACGTATACAAACTCTCTCTCCTGAAAGAACTTGTGAATCGCATATGCAATCATTGATCGCACACGAAATACAGCCTGAAAAGTATTGGTTCTGGCACGTAAATGAGAAATTGTGCGCAAGTATTCAAATGAATGTCTCTTCTTTTGCAACGGATAATCTGGTGTAGATGCACCCTCTACAACCACCTCTGCTGCCTGGATCTCAAACGGCTGTTTTGCTTCTGGTGTCGCTACCAGAGTACCCTTTACGATCACTGCCGCTCCGACATTCAGTCTTGAGATCTCTGCAAAATTCTCCAGACTGTCATGATATACGACCTGTAGAGGCTCAAAAAAAGTACCGTCATTGACTACAATAAAACCAAATGTTTTGGAGTCTCTGATATTTCTAATCCATCCGCCGATCCGAATCTCTGTATTGATATATTTATCCTGTTCTCTGTATAATTCCCTAATTGATACTAGTTCCATCTTTTATTCTCCGCTTTGATTCTCTATTCTACAGTAGTCTCCGCTGCCTGCTCTGTTCCTTCTGTGATGACTGCATTTTCCTTTAAGAAGTCCTCTATCTTGGTTCTTAATATATGCTCCTCAAATGCTGCCATATCGTTTTCTTCCTTGAATTTATCCTCTGAATCATATCCATATAATGAAGTATACTCCGTAATGGCATCAGCGATCTCTTCCTTGGACAATTCCAGCTTTTCTGCCTTGGCGATTGCCTGTATGATTAAAGTTTCTTTTGCTGCATCCAATGCATACTTCGCTGCCTCATCTGCAAAACCATCCTCTGTCAGACCCATATACTGTGTCAGAAAAGTCGAAAAGTCCATGTTGAAGCTCTGTGCATACTGCTCTGCATTGTCATACATAGTCTGTTTCTTTTCCTCGATCAGATCTGCTGGAATATCATCACTGACAGTCGCTCCCTCAACTACCTGAGTCCACAGATCTGTCAGCATCTGAGCATCAGCAGAATCCTGTTTGCTCTTTAATATTTCACTCTTCACTTTGTCTTTGAACTCAGCTACAGTGCTTACATCATCAGATACTGTCTTGACAAATGCATCATCCAGCTTTGGAACAACCTTTTCCTTGATTCCATTGATCGTAATTGTAAATACAACTTCTTTTCCTGCTAGATCTGGGTTATTGGTATAGGTATCTGGGAATGCCAGATCCAAATCAAATGTGTCTCCAACCTCTTTATCGATAATACCATCTTCAAATCCTGGAATAAAAGTTCCTGAACCAATCGTCAGATCAAATGCCTGTGCTGTACCGCCCTCAAAAGCGACTCCATCTAGCTTTCCTTCATAATCTATATTTACAACATCGCCGTCCTCTACCTTGGTTCTATCCTTAACATCCTCTGTCGTTGCCTGCTGCTCCAGCATGTACTGAATCTGCGACTCTGCCTCAGCCTCTGTTACCTCTACTGCCTGCTTTGCAACCTCAATTCCTTTATATTGACCAAGTGTTACATACTTATCAGGATTAACAGACGATGAACATCCAACAGCAAACGCCATAATCCCGGCTAATATTCCAGTTACCATGATTCTTTTTTTCATAACATAATCCTCTCTTATTTCATACTATAAGTACAATTCTATAAAAACCGCTAACATATCAGTTATAACACATTGTAACAAATAAGAAAAGTCCTTTTTCTTGCACTTTGACACAAAGAATGCTACAATACTACATGCAAGAATGCTGGTTTGAAAAGTTCCAGCTGATCATAGGAGGTATTTTATGTCAAACATAACCATTATATTATTAGCAGTACTGTTATTTTTAATTGTAGTGGCAGTCGTGCTTTATTTTCTCGGTAAAAAAGCACAGAAAAGACAGGCTGAACAGCAGGAGCAAATCGATGCAGCAAAACAGACTGTGTCCATGCTGATCATAGATAAGAAACGAATGAAGCTGAAAGAATCAGGACTTCCCGCTATCGTAATCGAGCAGACACCAAAGCTTTTACGTAATTCCAAAATGCCGATTGTCAAGGCAAAGGTTGGTCCGCAGATGATGACGCTTGTGTGCGAGGAAAAGATTTTTGATTCCGTACCGGTAAAAAAAGAAGTCAAAGCTGTCGTGAGCGGCATCTACATCACAGAGGTCAAGGGACTTCGTGGTACTGTCAAGGTCGAGCAGAAGAAAAAGGGCTTTTTCAAACGGAGTATCGAGAAGCTACAAGAAAAAGCAGGAGCAAAACCTATTAAATAGTAATACTGAAAAAGGCTGGTGATTTGTTCACCGGCCTTTTCTTGTTTCGTATAACTGTCTCACATCAATCATACGATAGCATTTCATCCATATTTTCATTGAGTGCTTTGATATAATCCACCATCTTATCCTTTGTCTCAGAATTTCTGAGAGAAAACTCAATATTGGCCTGCAGGAAGCCTTCTTTTGTTCCCACATCGTAGCGGTGACCTTTAAAATCATATACATACATGGCTTCTTCCTTGGCCATTCTACGCAGTGCGTCAGTCAGCTGGATTTCTCCACCAGCACCCTCATCCTGTGTCTCGAGATACTGAAAAATCGTCGGTGTCAGGATATATCTACCGAGTATGGCAATATCAGACGGGGCATCTTCAATCTTTGGCTTCTCTACCAGATCTCTTACCTTATATACTCTGGAATCTATCGACTTACAGTCTACGATACCGTATTTATTGACTACCTCATGTGCCACCTTCTGTACTCCAATAACGGAGGTTCTGTACTCATTGTATACATTGATCATCTGGCTCAGACAAGGCTGCTTTGAAACAACAACATCATCCCCTAGCAGTACCGCAAAAGGCTCATTTCCGATGAAATGTTTGGCTGTCAATACAGCATGTCCTAGTCCACGGGGCTCTTTCTGACGTATATAGTGGATATTGGCCATTTCTGAAATAGAACGAACCATATCCAGCATCTCGGTTTTGTTATTCTTTTCCAACTCCAGTTCCAGTTCAATGGAACGGTCAAAATGATCTTCAATGGATCTTTTATTTCGCCCTGTTACTATGATGATGTCCTGAATGCCAGATGCGACTGCCTCCTCGATGATATATTGTATCGTTGGTTTATCAACAATCGCTAACATTTCCTTTGGCTGTGCCTTTGTTGCAGGCAAAAATCTGGTTCCCAGTCCCGCTGCGGGTATAATTGCCTTTCTTACCTTCATACCAGTTCCTCCTTCACTCCTCTAGTGTAATGTAAACTCTGAACCACCCTTTGAGGTGATATCCATCTTGATCTTGCAGTCAGCCAGAAATTCATAATTGACCTCAAGTGCATAATCAATGTTAATCCGAATACTTTCATCTGTCTCTGCCACATCGACTTTTTGTGCATCGATACCAATCATAATATTGCCATATGGAGTCATGTAATTCGTAATATTCTTTTTATTTTGCTCAAATATCATGTGTACATTGGTGACACCGCTCTTAGTCAAATCCAGTGTGGAACCATCAAACTTCACAACATTTTTTGTAGCACCTTCAAAGCCCTCTGTAATCTCATCGTACATCAGGTAGTGCTTATTATTCTTTTTGTAGTAGCTCCCGCTCGTTATGATCTCGACCATATCCTCATCGACATCATTTCCAAACTGAAGTCCTTTTACTGAAATCAGTACATCCTTTGTCATATCTCTAACCTTTTCCTAAAATGCTTCTATATTAATCTGCTTTGTGATAAACGGTGTATCTGTTAAAAAATTTACATCTGAAAGTATTGACTCTGCAAAAGATCTGAATTTGTCTGCTACGTCACTCACAAAAAATCTGTGGTTCACTTCATAATCTTCTATCGCTGTCATATTCAGAAGTCCCCTGCTCTCAAGCAGCTTCTTGAGATCTGCTGCTGTCTCATATGCCAGATTGACCAGTGTCACGTCGTCTCCCATGACCTCTCCAATCGTCTTGATCAGCAGTGGATAATGCGTACATCCGAGAATCAGAGTATCGACATCCTGCTCCTTTAGCTCCTGCAAATAGCGCCTGGCTATCTCAGTCGTAACTGGATCCTCCCATAGTCCTTCCTCTACCAGAGGCACAAATAACGGACATGCTTTGGCAAATACCTTTATCTGATTATTGATCTCCCGAATATATTTCTGGTACATTCCGCTATGTATTGAACTCTCCGTTGCAATCACACCGATTCTGTTATTCCTGGTTTTATCAACGGCAACCTCCGAACCGGGTTTTAATACACCAATGATTGGAATATCCAGTTCCTTTTCTACTTCCTCCAGTGAGCATGCACTGGCAGTTCCACATGCAATCGCAATCGCCTTGACATCGTAGGTCTGCAGAAAACGGATAATCTGCTTTGTATATTTCGTTATGGTCTCTTTGGATTTGCCACCGTATGGTACACGTGCCGTATCCCCAAAATATACGATTTGTTCATTCGGCAGCTGTCTCATGATTTCCTTTGCTACCGTCAGTCCACCCACACCTGAATCAAATACACCAATTGGTGCATATTTACTGTTCATACAAGATACCTCTCAATCCTATCTTGTTACATTCTATCTTCATTCTGATAATAATTCAAGAAGTTTCAGCCATATCCTACAGATCTAGCTGTGTAATAATATTCTTTTCCTGATTATCGATGTGTATCTGGCTGATTTCCTGTGCCCTTTCAGTATTTCCTTGTACAATATACTCAAAAATCTGCTCATGCTCATTCATCAGACGTTCATGATTCCGGCTGTCTTTAACATATTCTAAACGATAACGATATACTTGCTCGGCCAGATTATTGACCATCTGAATCAGTCTTTTATTATAGGTGGAATGCAGTATGATATCATGAAATCGCACATCTGCCTGTGCAATGGTGGTTGCATCCCTTGTCTTGGTGGAATGTTCAAATTCATCCTTTGCCTCCTTGAGTCGGAGCTTATCTTCCTCTGACATACGTTCACACGCCAGTCCTACTGCAAGCATATCCAGCGTTCTCCTGACCTCAAGTACATCCTGCAGATCCTGTTTGGATATCCGAGATACCTCTGCACCTCTTCTCGGAATCATCGTCACCAGTCCCTCCAGCTCCAGTTTACGGATGGCTTCACGGATCGGTGTTCTGCTGACTCCCAGCCGGTTTGCCAGATGAATCTCCATCAGTCTCTCGCCCGGTTTCAGTTCTCCAGTCAGAATTCCCTGCCTGAGTGTATTAAAGACTACATCACGGAGCGGCAAATACTCATCAATGCTCATTGAAAATTCTTTGTCCATCCTTAATCCCTCCCTGTATGAAATGTTTCCGTGAGAATGATCTGTTTCGCCAGTCCAGAGGCTTTTAATTCTTCACATGCCCTCTCTGCGATTGCTGTATCATCATAGATTCCAAACACAGTCGGTCCACTGCCGCTCATGATCGCATTTAACGCCCCATGTGCCTTCATGAAATCTTTGAGTTCGGTTATAATGGGATATTCCTTTTCGGTCACTGTTTCCAGTACATTTTCTAGTCTGTCTGCCACACCATAGATGTCCTTTGATTTGATTGCTGCAACGATTCCGTCAATATCTGGATGTCGTGTCAACTCGTTTGCATGTAAATGCTCATATACATGTTTCGTGGATACACTGATACTCGGCTTTGCAATCAGTATCGGACATTTCGGCATAGGCGGAAGGGGTGTCAATATCTCTCCGATGCCTTCTGACAGAGCCGTTCCTCTCATAATGCAGTAGGGAACATCTGCACCGATTCTGACTCCTCTGTTCATTAGCTCCTGTTTTGTCAGCTTTAGAGAAAATAATTGATTCATGCCAACCAGAACTGCGGCTGCATCTGAACTGCCGCCTGCCATACCTGCTGCTACTGGAATATGCTTCTGAAGCTCTATGGTCACTCCTGATGCGATTCCGAATTCATCCTTGATCAGCTTAGCTGCTTGATAGACCAGATTGTTTTCATTAGTAGGAAGATAATATAGATTCGTACTAACTCTAATCTCATCGCTGTCCATCTTCTGCATAAAAATAGAATCATATAGTCGTATATTCTGCATAATCATACGAACCTCGTGATAACCATCTTCACGGCGCCGTACCACATCCAGTCCCAAATTAATCTTAGCTAATGCTTTCAGTCTGATTTGATCCATGTATCTGTTTGTCCCTCTCTTGCATTTTGTATACCGAATACATCTATCTCTATCTTACCTATTATCATGTTTTTTTTCAATACTTTTATAATAACTATAAAGTTTCCAGCAAGTGTATCCGATATTAATGATAAGTATTACTAACGAATTCTAGCCAACCAAGGAGGGTTAAATTATGAGCGTAAATGGAATTTCAGGTTATTCATCAGCAGCCGATGCATATAGTGCCTATACACAGCCAGCAAAGACTACAAACACAGATCACTCAACTAATGCTGTAGAAGAAAGCGGCGTTGTTTATGAACCATCATCTAAGACAGTAACCACAGACAGTTCAAAGAAAACATACACACCAGATACCAATCTGATTGCAAGACTAAAAGCAGATGCTGCAGACAGAACAGCACAGCTGGAAAGTCTGGTACAGAAACTGATGTCACAGCAGGGCAATGCCTATGGAGAGGCCAATGATATGTGGCAGTTCCTTGCAGGCGGTAACTATACAGTTACAGAAGCGGTCAAAGCTCAGGCTCAAAAGGATATCGCAGAGGATGGCTACTGGGGTGTTACTCAGACATCTGATCG
>CAZACC010000066.1:0-11689 GCA_964483545.1 uncultured Lachnospiraceae bacterium | reverse complement strand
TGTGCTGACTGTCTGTCACCAGACTGCATCTGCAATCATACTGTCATTACCAGACACAATGGTGTACCAGGACGCATCAAAGTATTTTTAATCGGCGAAGAGCTCGGATATTGATCTATTTCCCTTCAATAATCTTACGAGCTGCATCTGCATCCCCAGATACTGAAAGAACTACAGTATTTCCATTCTTCACAAGTACTGCCGCATCTAACTTCAAGAGTTCTTCGGGTACATAATCCCTGAAGGACTCTTTTTGTTCCTCAACACGAGTCTGCATTGCAGTCATGACTCGATCTGCATCCTCTGTCGATGCACACTCAAACACTGCAATTTCCTCTGCAGTCGCTCCGCCACTCTCATATATCTTTGCTTTCGTAATCTGTATATCATCTAAATAAAACAGCATCTGAGCTGTCTCCAAGTCGATTTCTGACAGTTCGTCCGTATAGGTGATCTCAGACAAAAGCTTCGCACTCACATCATCTACATTCAGTTCCTTTGCTGTTCCACAGCCTACTGTCAATAAAACTGCAACAAGCATTGCTACAGTTATGATATTTTTCCCGATTGTCATGTTTCCAGTCGCTTTCTCTGTTGCTGTCATTTTTTTCACCGTTTTCATCATTATATGATTCATCCTTTTCATCCTCGTTGTGTCTATTAATCATCTATTTTGCAATGTCTGAATACAAACCTGAAAACTTTGCTCATTGCTGAACCGCATGAGCCATTAAATAATTCTTCCAAAGCTCCATATACTGAGCCTTGAGGTGAATACCGTCAGAGGTCAGCTCTGGCAGCAATGCACCGTTTGCATCTGATACCACCTCATTGATATCTACATAATATGCCTGCTGTTGTACTGCGAACTGCTGCAGCATAGCATTTCTGGCGTTAATTTTCTCATTCGTATGAGTGGAATCCGTCTGTGACTTCGCTGCCGTTACATGAATCAATCCATGGACATATATGATTGCTCCTGGCTCCATCTCTCTCAGACGTGCAATCAGCTCCGCATACTTCTGCAGAAACAATTCATCCGTTCCCCAGCCCAGTTCATTCAGACCAACCTTGATATAGATCTTTTTATACTGATTTGGCTGCAATACAGAGAAAATGGGGACTTTTCCATTCGCTGTTCTCACTACCTTATATCGGTCGATCTCATGTAGCTGCAGACCAGTAGCAGCATAAAATGTCGCATTCAGTCCAGAGTGAAGTCCAAAGCCCTCCATTCTGGAATCTCCGATAAACAGGGCATCATCAAAGTAACTCTCATCCACCAGCTGTTGCGGCTGTGGATAAGCAGGTGCCTGTTCCAGATTGTCGATTACTGTATGATCAGTTATTGTATAATCGGGCACAGCAGTTCCTGACGCTGCATTTTCGGGTACTATATTTTCCGATACTATATTCTCGGATACCGTATTTTCGGACAATGTATGGTCCGAGATTGCCTGTTCCTGTTCTTCCTCTGTTTTTCCACCTGACGCAGACGTCTCATCTACTGGTTCAGAAGCATCTGCGGATTCCTCGTCCTTAGGCTCCAGTGCTGTGGATTCAGCGATTTCTTCTGGAGGCGGTCCGATATATGTCATAGCATATACCAAATCTCCAAACCCTCTGTTCATATGTACCATTGCCAACAGCAGCCCCGCTGCCGCTGCTATCAGTATTGTACTACACAACGTGATTCCGATCGCAACCGATCGCTCTGTCTGTATCTCCTTGTGTTTCTTTTGGTTCCTCATTTGTTTTCATCCTGTTTCATAATTCTATAGTATGGTTTAGTGCTTTGTCTTATTCTGTCCTGATCGCTGCAAGTGGGCTGAGGTGCATGGCGCGAAGTGCCGGGAAAAATCCCGATATCATACCGATTCCTACAGAAAACAGCAGTCCGACTAGAGCAAGCCATGGTGGTATATAGGATACCGCCATGGCGTAAGAATCCATATTGGTTGTGATGGAATTGATAATGGCAGAGATTGCATAACTGAGTACAATGCCCACGAATCCGCCAATCAATCCAATACCGGCTGCTTCCATTAAAAACATCGTACGGATATTGCCAAGACTGCAGCCAAGTACCTTGATGACACCGATTTCCTTTGTTCTTTCATAAATAGACATCATCATCGTATTGGCGATACCGATGGCTGCCACAAACAGTGAAACGGCGCCAATGCCTCCCAGCACTAGCTGTATCGTCTTGGACTGTTCCTGTGTCGATTCAATCCATTCAGCATTACTTTCAGCCTGATACCCCATATCCTTGATTGCCTGCTGCGCATCCTTCATATAGTCCAGACTTTCAATACTCACATTGATTGACGAATAAAACCACTCTCTATAAGGCTTTCCGTTTTTTCTTAACGGCTGTCCTGGAACTGGCTTGTTCTTATAGATTTTCTCCAGTTTCTGCTTCAGCTTGTCGATATCACAATAAACACTCCATGAGTTCTGATTATATCCGGAAGCTGGTTTTTGAATCACGCCTGCTCCTTCTATAATATACTTCTTAGGCATCTTGACTGGCTTTGTGGTCTGATCAGTGTTCGACATACCAGTTGAGGTATTTTCTGCCCCTGCGCTGTTCTGATTATTCTTTGCCGATAAATATGCGTCCGTATCAAAAATGACAAACATCGGCTGACCTACAAAATCAACATCTGGCAGAGTATTTGTTTCCCAATATAGATACTGTCCTGTCTTTGCGTTATAGAAATCCTCAGCCAGGGCGCTTCCATAGACCAGTTCCAGCGGTGCATCTGCTTCCGGCACTCCACCCTCGGCAAACTCCAGGTTCATCTCTTTCAAGCCGTCCAGACTGATTCCCTGTAGCTGTGCATTCGCCTCGTATATCCCCTGTTTCAGGATAACGTTGATATTCAGTAAAGGTGTCACCGACTCAACATGATCGAGTTTTTTCAGTTCCTCTACAAATGCATCATTTAACCTCTTTTTCGTATCACCGCTGCTGCTGTTATTAGTAGAATAATCCTCATAAGCCTCGTATACACGAACAGTCGTCAATTCTCCGTAGCTTTCTATCTGTTCCATGTTTGCTTTGTTAAGACCAAGACCAAGCGAAACCATGACCACAATGGAGGCTGTTCCGATTACAACGCCCAGGACTGTCAGTATCGTTCTGACTTTTCGTTTAAATAAATTACTGCTACTCATGCGGAACAAATCTATCAGTTTCATTTACTGGTCCTCATCATCACTCAGATCTTCAATCAGCAACTGTTCTTCTTTTTTCTTTTTCTTCTTATTTTTGATCGTGACAAATACAATAATTGCTGTAACGATCACCACTCCTGCAATGATACCGATCAGCCATATTGGAAAGTTCTTTTGTGGCTGCTCTTCTGGTATTTCCATCATATCCATATCCATCATATCCATCGCTTCATTGACAAAAAGCTCTGTGGCGAACTCCTGTTCAAATACCTTTCCTGTATCATCTTCATAGGATACAAGTACCTTGATTGCACCATCATCCATGGTCGGTTGCACACCTGTTACCATGACATCTACATTTCCTGTCGCACCAGAGTCAAGATTCCCTACAAAGGCATCTCCCTCCGAGATGGAGTCTGCCATAATCTTTGCCTTAACATTATACAGCTTTGTCTTCCCTGTATTATAGATATTGAACATAATATCTGCTTCATTACCTACTGTCAGATTCGTAGGCGCTACCTCAAACGAGCTGATGTCAAACTTGGACTCCTGACGTACTGGTATGGAAATGCTGCCAGTTGCCTCATATGGATTGTTTTCCGAATCCTCATATTTCATTTTCACATTCAGGACATACGGCTTCTGCGACAAGTCAGCCTTCGCTGTAAACTCGACTGCCATATCGATGGAACTGCCGATCGGGATACTGTCTACAAAGACACTATTGGATCCCGAGGTTGGTAAGAATGCCGAATAGGTAGCAGTTGTATCTTTTCCCTCCACTGCTGCCTCTAGGTCAAACTCTACATTCTGAACGGATGTTTTGGACGAAGTATTCTTGACATGTATGGTTAACATAAAATTGTCTCCCGCAAACACCTCTGCAGGATTGGTTTCGAACCCAGTCACAATGATACGTGGCGTGGACTTTTTTTCATCTTCGTCATCTCCGTTGACGCTCTTGGCTCCTGGCTTGCCCGTACACTCAATATAGGTTGAAATCGTGCAGGAACCTTGGTTACACAGTTCGTCCGTGTAAAGGATCTGATATTGGATCGGATAATATCCGTTCAGCACATCATCACGAACCTGAAAGGTCCAGAATAAATCCGTGGTACGCTTGCTCACATCAGGCTCAGCATTCGAACCTGCCAGTACATCCAGCTTCAGTACATAATTGGTCTGGGTGATCTCAAACGGCCAATCCTTTTTATTGCCACTGATAATTGGAGAAATCACTACATCCTTGATGGTATAGGGTGTCATATTGACAATCGGCAGTGTAATCGTTACAAGTTCGCCATGCTTGCCAGACGGAGTGAACCAGTAATTTCCGGTCTTAATATAATTGGACGAAGAATAGGCACCGCTATAATCTGTATGAGAAGTCGTAGTCGTACTCGACGTACTGTTGTCCGACGTTGTATCCGCATATGCATCTATCGGTTCTGTCAGCAAGGCTGCACCGATGAATCCAACTATAAAAGCAAATGCGATGATTCTGTTTTTCTTACTTCGCCTATTCATAATCTTGTTCTCCTTGATTTCTGTTGTCCTCTATCTGAATGATCTTACCGTCCTTGATGTGAAAAATCCTGTCTGCAAATGATGCAAGATGCTGATCATGTGTCACCATGACTAATGTCTGATGCTGCTCATTTACGACCTTGCGCATCAAATCCATAACCTCTGCTGATGTATTGGAATCCAGATTGCCAGTCGGCTCGTCTGCAAATACAATCTCTGGATTCAGCACCAATGCTCTCGCAACACCGACTCTTTGCTGCTGTCCACCTGACATCTGTGTCGGATGATGTTTCATATGTTCCTTGAGACCTACCATGTTTAAGGTCTTGCGCGCCCTCTCAATTCGTTCCTTCTTTCCCATGCCTCGAAAAGTCAGAGGCAGAGCAACATTTTCCTCAGCATTCATGGTTGACAGG
Source organism: uncultured Lachnospiraceae bacterium (assembly GCA_964483545.1). Classification (GTDB taxonomy): domain Bacteria; phylum Bacillota; class Clostridia; order Lachnospirales; family Lachnospiraceae; genus JAAYYM01. The sequence goes on along the minus strand of CAZACC010000066.1, from coordinate 6,560 downwards.
AGATTGAAAGACTGAAAGATAAATCCAACATGCTCTCTGCGAAAGCTGACCAGCTGGTTCTCCGTCATATTCTCAATGTGTTGCCCAGCTATGACGATTTCACCCTTCGTGGGTTTTTCCAAACCTGCCAGCATATTCAGCAAAGTCGATTTGCCAGAACCAGAGGTGCCTACGATCGAGCAGAACTCACCTTTATAGATTGTAAAATCAACGCCGTTCAATGCGCGAACTCTCGTATCGCCGACTCTGTATATTTTCTTTAACCCAGCTACCTGTATCACGGGTATCTGTTTCTTCTCCCGACTGCTGCTTTTCATGTCATCTCCAACTGAATCAATTCGTCTACATCATCTTGTGGTTACTATGTAAACCAGTGTCTATACTTTGTGTACTGTCTATGAAAGTATACCATATCCCTGCCATTATTACAGCACTTATTTCGTGAAAATTTGCATAAAGATAAGCCGGAAAATACAGTCCGGCTTATCCATAAATTCCATTTTCGATTACGAAAATCTTAGATCAAAGGATACTGATCTGTTAATTTCTGTACGATTGCTCTTGCCTTTGGAATACCAGCCTCGCCTTCCTTAATCACGGTCGCAATGGCCTCTGCAATCTGATCCATATCCTCTGTATTCATACCCCTAGAGGAAACTGCTGGTGTGCCAAGTCTGATACCGCTTGTCACAAATGGAGATTGCGGATCGTTGGGAATCGTATTCTTATTTGCTGTAATGTGTGCCTGATCGAGCAGTTTTTCTACTTCCTTGCCAGTCAGGTTGAATGTTGTCAGATCTACTAACATCAGATGGTTGTCCGTACCGCCAGATACGATCTTGACTCCACGGCTGATCAGACCCTTTGACAGTGCCTGTGCATTGTCATAGACCTGCTGCTGATGCACCTTAAATGACGGGTCGAGTGCTTCCTTGAAGCAAACAGCCTTGGCCGCAATCACATGCATCAGAGGACCACCCTGAATACCTGGGAATATCGCTTTGTTAAAATTAAACTTGTCCGCAGCTTCCTGATTGCAGAGAATCATACCTCCGCGCGGTCCACGCAGTGTCTTATGTGTGGTCGTCGTTACAACATCTGCATATGGAATCGGGCTCTCATGCAGCCCCGCTGCGATCAGTCCTGCGATATGTGCCATATCTACCATCAGATATGCTCCGACTTCATCACTAATCTCTCTGAATTTCTTGAAATCAATGGCTCTTGCATAAGCGCTTGCACCTGCAAGAATCATTTTCGGTTTACATTCCAGTGCGATTCTTCTGACTTCATCATAATCAATAAAGCCTTTATCATTCACGCCATAGTGCACACAGTGATAATACTTTCCTGACATATTAACTGGTGAACCATGTGACAGATGTCCACCGTGATCCAGATTCATGCCCATAAAAGTATCACCTGGCTCCAACATTGCAAAGAAGACTGCCATATTAGCCTGAGCGCCTGAATGTGGCTGTACATTGGCATAATCACAATGGAATAGCTCTTTTGCCCTGTCTCTTGCTAGATCCTCTACGATATCTACGCACTCGCATCCGCCGTAATATCTCTTTCCAGGATAACCTTCTGCATATTTATTTGTCAACGGGCTGCCCATGGCTGCCATAACTGCCTTGCTGACCCAGTTCTCAGATGCAATCAGCTCAATGTGACTGTCCTGTCTTTCCTGCTCTTTTACAATGGCGTCCGCAACTTCGGGATCGACCATTCTCACTTCATCCAAAGAATACATTTTATGCCCTCCATGCTTTTTAAATAAATATAGCACAGTTTTCCCTTTCTGCAAATATATTTCTTGTTATTATTCCATGATTGTAGTAAACTGTCTTTGATATAAATAGTGGATTTATACAACAGATTCATATACCTTTGTGTGACTTTTTGTGGGAGAATACATATGTACCATATCATCATCAATCCAGCCTCCAGCACTGGCAACGGCAGGAAAATCTGGAACAGGATTGAAAAAATATTAACAGAACAGAATACAGAATATACGCCCCATTTTACAGATGGGCTTGACAGTGCAAGACGTATTGCCGCTGCACTGACAGAAGGCGATGAGCACCAATACATCGTCGTACTCGGCGGTGATGGTACAATCAGCGAAGTGCTGACCGGCATTCATGACTTTGGTCACGTCACTTTTGGATACATCCCTGCAGGTTCTAGCAACGATTTTGCCAGAGATCTAGGTCTGACGGCGAGTCCCGAAGATATGATTCGCAGCATCCTGAACCCAAAGGAATTCATTCGTCTAGATGTCGGATGTCTTGAGTATGAAGGAACCAAGCGCAACTTCGGAGTCAGCATGGGCATCGGATATGATGCAGCGATTTGTCACGAGGCACTGGCTTCGCACATTAAACATTTCTTAAATAAAATAGGACTTGGGAAACTGAGTTATGTGATTATTGCTTTAAAACAATTGCTGGCTACCAAATGTCACAGCTGTGATGTCATATTGGATGATACACAAAAACTACATTTTGATGACTATCTGTTTGTCACATCTATGGTACATCAGTTTGAGGGCGGCGGCTTTATGTTCTGCCCCAAAGCGGACCCCTCTGACGGACTGCTTGATATCTGTGCCATTAATTATATCAGTAAACTGAAGGTGCTCCGCTTGTTGCCTACAGCTTATAAGGGACATCACACCCGTTTCAAAGGTGTTCATACTTATCAGGCAAAAAAAGTACAGATCATCACAGATATGCCGGCTCCCGTGCATACAGATGGTGAATCCTGTAAGCTGCAAAAAGAGGTCACTATTTCCATTGATCCCAAGCAGCTGAAAATGATACTACGTTAATGTTATTTGTTTTAGAAAAGTGAGTTGAGGTTGTATGCAGCAATTCGTTATTATGTTCAATCAGTTCAAGAGTAAAATCCATTTATTAGACAAAAAATGGAAGCTGGCATCTATTATGCTCTTTTATTCAGCTATTTATTTTCCATGGTTTGTCTATCTAGAGAACCGAATCCTATCTCCACGCAGTTATATCTGGGTTCATATGCAGATTGATGATTATATTCCGTTTTGTGAATATTTTGTCGTTCCTTATTTTATCTGGTTTCTGTATGTGTTTGCGGTATTGATCACATGCCTATTTACAGATGAAAAAGAATATCTAAATAACTGTGCATTTCTATTCACAGGCATGACTATATTTTTGATTATTTCCACCGTATTTCCAAATGCACACAGACTCAGACCACAGGTGTTCGCAAACCCAAATTTCTTCACAGGGCTGGTCTCGCATTTATATAGCATTGACACACCTTCAAATCTGTTTCCGAGCATCCATGTATACAATTCCATCGGTGCCCACCTTGCAGTGACACACAATGAGGTCTTGAAGCAAAAGAAATGGTTAAAATATGGTTCCTTTATCATTTGTGTTTCTATCATTATGTCAACCGTATTCTTGAAGCAGCATTCTGTATTTGATGTACTGACCGCATTTGTAATGGTATTTGTCCTGTATCCGCTTGTTTACAAGGTAGATTATTCTGCATTGCATGAACGCAGACGCGCACGTCGTCAAGTACGGGAACAAGAATCTAATATTTAAAATAAAGTCTTTTTACATGATATTTGAACAAAAAAGGAGCCGCCGTTTTACCAGCAGCTCCTTTTTATTTAATTGAATCCCACAAATCGACGGGCGATTTTATATTCTGCTACAGATATCTTACGCCCTCCCTTGCCTGGCAGATTTGTGGCACTGCCAAGAAGACCGAAACGAAGCCTCAGATACATTAAGGTATCTTTGTCCTTGATATATTGCCAAAGGTCACGCTTTTTCAGTAGATTCTCCTCTGTTTCAGACTTGATCAGCATGATTGAAGTCACCGTCGTAATGATATCTAAATAATTCATCATATAATGTCTCACCTTCGGATGCAGCGCCTTTTGGTCCGCCATATAGTCAATCATGATACGATTCACTCTCATTTGCTGGTCAATTCGGCCGATCATGACCTGTTCATTGACAGACTGATCCTCACGTCCTATATAATAACGATACAGATTTACATCCATATAATACATCGTCTTCACGAATGGAAGCGGTTGGAACACAAAAATATTATCCACGTAAAACGTGTGCTTTGGTAATTCCATACCACAGTCCTGCAGCAGCCTCGTTCTGTAGATCACAGAATGCATGAGAATATACTGTCCTGGCAGGAAGCGCTTCACCTGATTCCACGTGAAAACCTGATCTTTGGGCAATGTCGAGCGATAAGTCATTACCTTTTTATGCTTTAGGCTTTCCTTCTCATAGACAAAATTACAGATCATCATGTCCAGACCCTTGCCCTCACCTGCAAGTTCACGTAGCTTGCTGAGTACTGCTAAATAAGCCTCCTCTTTAAACCAATCATCACTATCGACAACCTTATAATACATTCCAGTCGCATTTCTCAATCCTGCATTCACAGCTTCGCCATGTCCACCGTTTTCCTGATGAATCGCACGTATCATCGATGGGTATTTTGCTGCATAATCATCAGCGATTTGTGCGGTTCCATCCTTTGATCCGTCATCTACAATCAAAATCTCTACATCTTCTCCGCCTGGAAGCAGGGACTCTATGCACTTACTCATATATGCTTCAGAATTATAACAAGGGATTGCTATAGTCAGTAATTTCATATTTCCTCCGTCTGTCACCTATAAAATATCGGAACTCGTTATTTTCACTTCACTTTTTTCATCATATCATATGGATACATATTTCGTAAACATGGAAAATGCTGAGGGAACCGCATAGGTCGTTGCGATCTGCTGTCTGTTTACAAACTGCATGTTTCTCATGAGCCGATTTGTCTCTATTTCGTCTGCAACATGGATTCGATATGCTTTCATATGCCATTCCCGGTGGGTAAAAATATGTTTTGTCTCTGGAAGCGGTTCGATTCGCAGACTCATCAAACCAAGTCCAGCAATATAATCCAATGCAGTCTTTTCATCGAGACAGCCTTCTGTATTCGGAAATTCATACATCCCTGCCAACAGACCTTTCGAATCACGCTTTTTGATCAGTACCTCCCTATCATTGACGATAATCAATACAGTTTTATCTTCAATCACACGTGGCTTCTTGGGTGTTTTTACGGGTAGTAAACTCCAATTGTCCTCTTTGTATGCCTTGCATCTGTATTGCATAGGGCATTGTCCACATTTCGGCACTCCATTTGGTACGCAGACAATGGCTCCAAGCTCCATCAGAGCCTGATTGAAATCTCCCGCTCTTCTTTCCAGCAATACCGTCTGCATCACATGCCTCAATCGCTCTTCTATTTCCTTTTTGACCGATAAATTGGCAATATCACGGTCGTCTCCGTCTATCCTGGCAAGAACACGCAGGACATTACCATCTACTGCAGGTTCTGGAATGTCAAATGCCTGAGAAGCAATCGCACCTGCAGTATAGGAACCAATTCCAGGTAGTTTCAGCAGCATCTGATAATCAGCTGGGAGTTCCCCATGATACTGTTCACAAACCACACATGCAGCCTTCTGCATGTTCCTAACCCGATTATAGTAGCCCAGTCCTTCCCACAGCTTTAACAGCTCATCCTCGGATACAACAGCCAGATCACTGATCGATGGCAAAGCCTTCATAAAACGTTCAAAATATCCCTTGACCGCCTCAACCCGTGTCTGCTGTAGCATAATTTCGGACACCCAGATCTTATAGGGTGTCCTTTGTTCACGCCATGGTAATGATCGTGCATTTTTTTCAAACCATTTTAATAACTGCTGTATGTCATTTTCTACCTCAAACGATTGCATTCGTATTTCTCCAATGTCGTCAGACAATACTTAATATCCTCATATCGCTCCTCAATTGAGTTGCCCTTTGCTTCCAGATCCAAAGACACTGCTATGGTATTGATCATGCTGTCATCCAGATTGTTTCTTAGCAGTCTTAGAATCTCCAGCTTGTGTTCATAAGTATCTGCATCTAGAAAGTCCATCACTGCATATTCCCTCTGTTCACGCTTTTTACGGACGACTGCGCTCCTGCCTCCGCCATACTCACTGCTGCTGCGGTCGCAGTCTAGATTTTCTTTCTGTTGACGGGAATCTCTCTCAAAAACAGGCTCTTCCCTATTAAAATCTACCTTCTCAAATCTGAATTCTTGCTTAGCCTCTGGATATTTCTCATGGTCTACTTCACTGATAAACATCGTGAGCGGGCGTGCATAGATGTGATTATGATCATACATTGGTCTGTAAATGACCAGCTCCTCCCCTGTCTCGGTATGTACTGCCAGCTGAACAATCTGATAATAGCTCCCCTTAAAATGTCTGTAAATCTCTAATGCCTGTGGCTTCTGTCGCATATTTACTCTCCTATGATATAGAAGACAGTACCACACCTATGTGATACTGTCTTCATCGTTCGTCTCTCACACTCTGCTTAGAATTTAAATAATCCTGTTATAGAATTGGCTTCTGCGTCCATTTTCTGTTTCTGCATCATCATCTGATATTCGTCTATCACTTCATTTTTCTTCTG
>CAZACC010000065.1:0-11858 GCA_964483545.1 uncultured Lachnospiraceae bacterium | reverse complement strand
ATCTCTTTCTTGTTATAAGATCCGCACGCTTTGCATACTCTATGTGGTACCATTAATGCTCCGCATTTGCTGCACTTAACCAATGTAGGAGCGCTCATTTTCCAGTTCGCTCTTCTTTTATCGCGTCTTCCCTTAGAAGATTTATTTTTTGGACATATTGACATTGTTACACCTCCTTAGCAATCCCGTTCATACTCAAACAATTATACATAGCAGTTCAAGGATTGTCAACAAATATTTTTACTATTGATCTGCGTGACCGGCGTCTACCAGTGCCAATGCCTCTCGTGCAATCGCCAGCTCCTCATTTGTCGGGATAACCATGACTGTTGTCTTTGAATCTGGCGTAGAGATGATGATTTCCTCTCCACGGACAGCATTCTTCTCTTCGTCAATCGTAACGCCCAGATATCCGAGGTATTCACATACTTTTGTTCTGACCGGATGACTATTCTCACCGACACCTGCTGTGAAGCAGATCCCGTCTACACCGTTCATGGCTGCTGTATAGGCACCAATGTATTTTGCAACTCTGTATGAAAATACATTGATGGTTCTGATTGCATTCTGCTTTCCCGCAGCAGATGCCTCTTCTAAATCTCTGAAATCGCTTGTAAATCCACCAGATAAACCCAGTACCCCAGATTTTTTGTTTAGAATCTGCAGTACCTCAGCCAGTGTTTTGTTTTCCTTCTGAGCGATAAACTCTATGATAGCCGGATCCAGATCTCCTGAACGTGTACCCATGACCAATCCCTCAAGCGGAGTAAGACCCATAGAGGTATCTATTGATTTGCCGTTTTTCACTGCTGTAACGGACGCTCCGTTTCCCAGATGACATACGATAATCTTAGATGCTTCATAAGGAACATGCATTAGCTTCGCCGCACGTTCTGATACATAGGAATGGCTTGTTCCGTGGAAACCATATCTTCTGATTTTATACTTCTCGTAATACTCGTACGGAAGTCCATATAGATAGGCTTCCTCTGGCATCGTCTGATGAAATGCTGTATCAAATACGCCTACCTGAGGTGTGTCCGGCATCAGTTCTCTGCAGGCTGCAACGCCGATCAGGTTTGCAGGATTATGTAACGGTGCCAGTTCATTACACCCTTCTACTGCCTTGATGACCTCATCATTAATGATCGTAGAAAATGCAAACTTTTCTCCGCCATGCACGAGTCTGTGACCGATGGCACCGATTTCATCCAGATTCTTCACTACACCCGTCTGCGAATTAGTCAATGCATTGATGACCAGCTTGATTGCTTCTGTATGAGTTGGCATATCGGATTCCTTGATTTGCTTCTCTCCGTCTGCAGGTGAGTATACAATACGGCTTCCATCAATACCGATTCTCTCACACAGCCCCTTCGCAATGACTTCTTCACTGTCTGTGTTGATCAGCTGAAATTTCAAAGATGAACTGCCACAGTTGATAACTAAGATATTCATTTACCATTCCTCCGTTTGTTTTCAAATATAAGTGATTAGCAGTCACATCCGTTGGGCTCTTGGTTGGTGTGATAAGCAGAACACCCACTCGAAAATTCTGCGAATTTCCTCATGTGTGTTGCTCGTCTGCCTTTCCTTCAGCCTTCTTTGACTGCAAGCAGTCACGAAGTCTGAAGGAAACCCAGACTCTGCTTATCACACCAATTGGGCCTGAACAGCTGTTAGGGCTACGACACCTACGATGTCTTCGGCAGAGCAGCCTCGGGACAGATCATTGACTGGTTGGCTGATACCCTGCAGCATTGGGCCATACGCCTCTGCCTTTCCCAGCCTCTGAACGAGCTTATAGCTGATATTCCCACTGTCAAGGTTCGGGAATATCAGAACGTTTGCCTTACCGTCCACTTCACTTCCTGGTGCCTTTGAATGTGCAATAGCAGGTACTAATGCTGCATCTGGCTGAAGCTCTCCATCCAGCGTCAGATGCGGATACTTTTCATGGGCAATCCTAGTTGCCTCTATGACCTTATCTACGAGTGGATGCTTTGCGCTCCCCTTTGATGAGTGTGAAAGCATAGCAATAATCGGCTTTTGTCCTACGAGGGTTGTAAAACTCTTAGCAGAGGAATCAGCGATATCTGCAAGCTCCTCTGCTGTTGGATCCTGATTCAGTCCGCAGTCTGCAAAAAGGAATGTACCATCTGCACCAGATTCACAGTCAGGCACATCTAATATAAAGAAGCCGGATACCAGCTTCACCCCTGGCGCAGTCTTTAATACCTGCAGCGATGGTCTCAGTACATCTGCCGTCGCATGACATGCTCCTGCTACCATACCGTCTGCATCCTTTGCCTTTACCATCATCACACCAAACATCAGGTAATCACTCCGAAGCAATTCTCTTGCCTTTTCAGGTGTCATTCCCTTGTCTTTTCTTGTTTCATACAGTAGGTTCACATACTCATCCAACTTCTCTGTATTCTCAGGATCTACCATCTTAACCTGACTCAAATCTACTTCTAGCCACTTCGCACCGTCTATGATCTTTTCTTCTTTTCCGACCATAATCAGATTTGCCGTACCTTCCTGTATGATTTTAGCTGCAGCAATCAATGTCCTGCGGTCATTTGTCTCTGGCAGTACGATTGTCTTGACATCCTGCTTTGCCCTTTCTTTAATCTTATCAATAAATGACATCTCTATTACTCCTCCTTCAAAATCCAGTCATAATCCATATGATAGTTTAATTATAGCCAATGCGTTTATTGTATACAAGAACTTTTTTGCATTTCTTTGTGCAAAATTTAGTACATTCCAGTTCAAAATTGTTAAATTTTTATCAAATATGTATAATTGTGATTCTTTTTCCTTGTCTATGGTATTTCTATTTCTGCCGTGTTAAACTATTGGTAACCAATTCGTGAAGCAGATTTGTGAGGGCAGACATATGAAGACAGTCGGGATCATTGCGGAGTACAACCCATTTCATAATGGACATCAGTTTCATATAGAAGAAGCCAGAAAACTGACCGGAGCAGACCGTGTCGTCGTGGTTATGAGCGGCGACTATGTCCAGCGTGGTGAGCCAGCAGTGATTGATAAATATGCCAGAACCCACATGGCATTAGAACATGGTGCAGATGCAGTATTTGAGTTACCTCATTATTATGCACTTGGCAGTGCGGAATATTTTGCACTTGGCGCAGTATCCCTGTTAGACAAGCTGGGGATCATCGACTCAGTCTGCTTTGGCAGTGAATGTGGAGAAATCTCAAAACTACGGGAAATAGCAAATGTGCTGCTGGAGGAGCCAGCGGATTACCAGTCTTTTCTGAAAGAATCTCTAAAAGAAGGGCTTACATTTCCAGCCGCCAGTGCTGCTGCAATCAGTCATTATTTTCATGATGACTCTATATCAGAGATCATTTCTCAGCCAAATAATATCCTTGGTATTTATTATATGAAGGCTTTGATCAAGCGTGGGTCTAACATTGCACCCTACACACTGCTTCGAAACGGCAGCCATTATTCAGATGATCAGCTGGCCGAAGTTGATTCCTCAAAGTGCGCTCTCTCATCAGCGCTTGCCATTCGCACTGCACTGCTTCAGTCAGGGTCATTGGCAGATCTGAAGGCTCAGCTTCCTGAAAAGGGATACGATTTGTTATCTAATCATATTAACACTACGTTTCCAATTACACCGGATGACTTTTCCATGATGCTTGGATATAAACTGCTGAACGAGTGCGAACACGGATTAACTGACTATGTGGATATCAGCGACAATCTGTCTGACCGTATCTGCAAAGAATTCAGACATTACAGGAGCTTTTCAAGCTTTTGTGAGCATCTGAAAACCAAGGACTTTACCTATGCACGAATCAGCCGTTGTCTGATGCATTTCTTATTAAATATGAAGACCGATACCCTAGCTTCTTATATCAGAAATGATTATATCTCATATGCTAGACTACTCGGCTTTCGGACAAGTACAGCAGATCTGCTGGCTGCAGCAAAGTCTCGAGGTTCATTGACTTTAATCAGCAAACTGGCAGACGCAAAAAACATCCTCTCCCCCACGGCTCTTGCCATGCTTGAAGAAGATGTCTACGCTTCTCATATATATCAGATTGCTGTTGTGTCCAAATTCAAGACAAGCGCACAGAATGAATACACCAGACCAATCATAAAACTCTAATCAGAGTCTGACTGTCATGATCGCAGACATCGAAATCTGACCGCCCATTCTGCAGGTCTTGATTTCACCTGCTTCTTTGACGATTTCTGTCTCAATCATGCCGCCCGGCTGTTCAATGCTCGCACAGCATATGCCTGTAACTGTATTCCTTGCTAAATAATATGCGTATGCAATACTCCCACTTCCGCAGCTGTTCTCTGCTACTAGTGTATTGGTCGCTTTCACATAAACCATCGGATGCAAGTTTTGTCCCTGCACATACAATACGCCAGTTGCTGGGGGTCTATAGATTCGATTCATTTCTTCTATAATCTGCTGTGTCATTCTGTCTAATGGAACTATGTCCTCCATGATAATGTGAAGGATTCCATCCATATGGATGACTGGTACCGTCCCAATCTCTGAAAGATATATCTGTTCTATCTTGTGAGGAACTGGCATCTGTGTCCATGCAGTCTGTTCTCTCAGATTCGCATCCACCTGCAACAGTGCATCTGTTCCACTCAGTTCAACTAAAACTGCTCCTTCTGTCATACCTCTCACTGCAGCAAGATAATAGCCGTAGCTTCGTGTTGCGTTTCCACAAAACTCTCCACCCATCATCTCCAGACGTCCCATACCACCATGAACTGGTGATACCACAAAACCAACTTGCTCGGCATTCCATTCAGGATAGCCGAGCAAGCGGGTTGCTATATAAAGCTTCTCATTTTGTCGGATTTCATCTAAAACCATAATCGTGATATTGCCTGCTGGGTTGGCTACCACCACATGTACATCCTGCATCATAGTCTTACTTTCTGGGGTCATCTAAGTCACCTTGAACTCTTCACTCACCCTGCGAATCAAATTCTTTACTTTCCGAGGCATACCATATCGCTGAGTTCCCACTCTTCTGCGATCTTCGTAAATGTGCCATCAGCTACCATCTCGTTTAATGTCTTCATCACTGCATCTCTAAGTGACTCATTACCCAGCTTGAAGCCGATACCATACTGCTCTGTAGAAATCGGTTCATCAAGCATCTTGAATGCGCCCTGTCTGGAATCCAGCTGATACTTTGCAACTCCGATATCAACAGCGATTGCATCGATTGCACCTGCTTCCAGATTCATGAATGCTGTGTTGTAGTCAGCAATCTCCTGAAGTTCTGTGAAGCTTGCTGCCAGTGCGATATTCTCTTCATTTCCTTCGCTGTCATCTGTCAGTGCAGTAAGTGCCGAGGAGCCTGACTGCGTTGCCACAACCTTGCCTGCCAAATCTGCCTTGGCTGCAATATCTGAATCAGCCGCTACGACTACAACAATGCTGTTGTCCACATATGCATCTGACCATGTATACTCTGACTCACGTCCTGTTATGGTAAATCCGTTCCAGATACAATCAATAGAACCTGAATTCAGTTCCATATCCTTAGAATCCCAGTTAATCGGCTGCTTTACGAGTTCCCAGCTGTTTCTGTCACATACTTCCTGTGCTAATGACAGATCAAATCCTACGTACTCACCATTCTCATCCTGATATCCATAAGGAGGATACTCTGCATCAAATCCTACAATCAGCTGTTTACGCGCTGATTCATCTCCCACAGCACCTGTCGCTGCTGCATCCTTGCTGCCGCATCCGATTAGGCCAATAACCATAACAGATGCCAATAATACTGATAAAAACTTTTTCATAATCTCTTTCTCCCATCTATCATCTCTGATTGCGCCAAATCATCACATATACAAGATACTCTTGACGCTTACATCATCATATATTATCAGCAAAACAGTTCCATGTCAATGAAATTCACTCTGTTACGCTACCATGATACAACAATAGAGGAGCTCAGTTCTTAAATGAATGAATCGGTGCAGGGATTCTCCCCTTACGATTGATGAAGTCTGCGCAGGAAAATGGATTCACAGGCATGACTGGGGCGTAGCCAAACAAACCACCGAATTCTACCTTGTCACCTACTGTCTTTCCAATTGCAGGAATGACTCTGACTGCTGTTGTCTTCTGATTTACCATACCGATTGCCATTTCATCTGCAATGATGCCTGAAATGGTTGTTGCCTTCGTATCTCCTGGAATTGCAATCATATCTAAACCAACTGAGCACACACAGGTCATGGCTTCGAGCTTTTCAATGGTCAGGGCACCCACTTCCACTGCATCGATCATCCCCTGATCCTCGCTGATTGGGATAAATGCGCCACTTAAACCACCTACATAGGAGGATGCCATCACGCCACCCTTTTTAACTTGATCATTTAACATAGCAAGTGCCGCAGTTGTGCCGGGTGCTCCTGCATATTCGAGGCCAATCTCACACAGAATATCTGCTACACTATCTCCGATTGCTGGAGTGGGTGCAAGGGATAGATCAACGATACCGAACGGGATACCGAGACGCTTTGATGCCTCTCCTGCTACGAGCTGTCCGACTCTCGTCACCTTAAATGCCGTCTTTTTAATTGTTTCACACAAAGTCTCAAAGCTTGCGCCTCTGACCTTTGTCAATGCTGTCTTGACAACGCCAGGACCGCTGACACCGACATTGATGATTGCATCTGATTCCGTCACGCCGTGAAATGCGCCTGACATAAACGGATTGTCATCTGGAGCATTACAGAATACCACCAGCTTCATACAGCCAATAGAATCGCATTCCTTTGTCATCTCTGCTGTTTCTAATATAATCTCACCCATCAGTCGGACTGCATCCATATTGATGCCAGTCTTGGTCGAACCCAGATTGACAGAGCTGCACACTCTATCCGTACATGCAAGAGCCTGCGGAATGGAACGAATCAGGTTTTCCTCTGCACAGGTCATTCCCTTCGATACAAGTGCAGAATATCCGCCAATTAAATTGACTCCAACTTGTTTTGCTGCCTCATCCATTGTTTTTGCAAGTGTCACAAAGTCCTCTGGGGACTTGCAGGCAGATGCGCCAATCAAGGAAATCGGTGTCACCGAGATTCTCTTGTTCACAATCGGAATTCCAAATTCCAGCTCAATTTCTTTTCCTGTGCTGACCAGATCCTTTGCTACTGTTGTGATTTTGTTAAATACATTTTCATTTAGTTGATTCAAATCATCTGTGATGCAGTCAAGCAAGCTGATACCCAGTGTGATTGTCCTGACATCCAGATTCTCCTTCTCTATCATCTGATTGGTCTCATTGACCTCAAATATATTAATCATACTCAAACTCCGTTCTTAGAACCTTTTAGTTGAATTCTTTTTGCTCTTCATTCTTTGCACATCAATTACGGCTAGATACAATCTATACTCTATGCATCTTTGTGAATATTTCCTCACGCTGGCACTTAATCATGACACCAATTTCTTCACCAATCTGCTCGAGTTCTGATGCAACATCTCCAAATGGCTTGCACGACTCGTTCATATCCACGATCATCATCATGTTAAAATATCCCTGAACAATTGTCTGGGATATATCCAGGATATTGATTCTGTTATTTGCCAGATACGTACATACCTTTGCAATAATGCCGACTGTATCCTGTCCGATGACTGTAATAATTGTTTTTTTCATAATTAAAATCTCCTTCTCAAGTAACCTATTTAGATTCTTAGAACAGTTTCTTCAAGCTTCCGAGCAGTCCTCTAGTAACACTTCTAGTGACCTCGCGGCTCACTGTTCGCAGGGCTGTGTCTGCCATTTTTTCTGTGGCTGTTTTTTTCGTTCGACCACCATTCTTTTTTGTCTCTGCCTTACTGCCCGATGCTCTCAGCTCTTTTTTAGCAGCTTCTTCATCTTCTGCAGCCTCCTGCTTCATCTTTCTTTCTAGATATTCATAAGCAGAATCACGGTCAATTTCACGTGAATATTTGTCATAGAGTGTTCCTGTCTTTATAATAGAGTCACGAACAGACTCGTCTACACTGCCCATATGGCTCATCGGTGGCAGTATGAATGCACGTTCTACAATCGATGGTACACCTTCTTGATCTAGAAAAGATACTAATGCTTCACCTGTACCAAGCTCCATCATGACTTCCTCTGTGTCAAATGCTGGATTCACTCTAAAGGACTGTGCTGCAGCCTTGACTGCCTTTTGTTCATTCGGTGTGTAAGCACGCAATGCATGCTGTACCTTATTACCGAGCTGTGCCAATACATTTTCGGGTATGTCAGACGGCTTCTGCGTTATGAAGTATACACCTACTCCCTTGGAACGGATCAATCTCACGACCTGCTCCGTCTTCTGCAGCAAAGCCTTCGGTGCATCATCAAAGAGTAAGTGTGCTTCATCAAAGAAGAACACGATTTTGGGCTTTTCCAAATCCCCTGCCTCTGGCAGATTTTCATATAACTCTGATAACATCCATAACATAAAGGTCGAATAAAGCAAAGGCTTTTGGAACAACTCATCACATTCCAATATATTAATCATTCCTCTTCCATCAGTCCCTGTGCAAAGCCAGTCGAATATATCGAGTGCTGGCTCCCCGAAGAAGATGTCTCCACCCTGTTCCTCCAATTGCAGCAGTGCACGTTGAATAGAGCCAATACTTTGAGTCGAAATATTACCGTACTCTGTGCGAAAATCAATATTATGATCACCTACATAACGTACCATGGATTTCAAATCCTTGAGATCTAACAACAGCATTCCCTGATCATCAGCAATTTTAAATATGATGGTTAAGATACCTGACTGTGTATCATTCAAATCTAGAAGTCTTGCTAGTAGCTCAGGACCCATCTCGGAAATCGTTGTTCTGACAGGCAGACCCTTTTTTCCGAATACATCAAAAAATCTGGTTGGATATTCTCGAAAAGAAAAGTCTTCAATTTCAAGCTTCTCGACTCTTTTTTGTATATTTTCATTGCTCTCTCCCAACTTGCACATGCCAGTAAGATCACCTTTAATATCTGCTAAAAATACAGGGACACCCATATCAGAAAAAGACTCTGCCATGACTTTTAGAGTAATCGTCTTGCCAGTTCCAGTCGCTCCGGCTATGAGACCATGGCGATTGGCCATTTTAGGATTCAAATATACGGGCTTCATTCCTTTGGCAATCCATAGTTGCTTTTCGTTATCTAGGTACATAAGTTTCCTCCTTGATTAAAATATTATTCATCTAGATAGACTAGACAGCGATTAACTCTGATCTTGAGCTTCTCTTTGCCACTCGTATTGGGAAATCCCCTATTTTATATTGATTATCTGACATTGCAACTTCCTGTCTGACTGTTTCGTAGGCAAGCTCTGCCAGATTATTTTCTGAACTCAAATGTCCCAGCATCACTGTTCTCAGTTTATCATGCATCAGTGCACAAAGCAGTTGACCTGATCTTTCGTTGGACAGATGTCCCTGATCTCCAAGGATTCTCTGCTTCAGGTAATATGGATAATGTCCCACCTGCAACATATTGACATCATGGTTTGCTTCTAACAGTAGAGCATCTACTCCTTGAAACGCTTCTACGATATAGTCATCATACATCCCGAGATCTGTAATCACAGCCACTGAACTTTCCTCATGCTGTACTCTATAGGCTACGGGCTCATTGGCATCATGAGATACCCTGACAGGCTTAATCAGTAGATCCTCGATCATAAAGTCTTTGTCTGCCTGAATCTCACGAAACAACTCTGGAGGAATCGTTCCAAGATTGCGTGATGCTTTAATTCCACGAATCGTACCTGGTGTCGAATACATAGGGATTCCATATTTTCTAGACAATACCCCTAGACCTCCAATGTGATCTGAATGCTCATGTGTAATTAATATTCCATCAATGTCTGATGTCGTTAGTCCGATTTCATTCAACCCTTCTTCGACTCTCTTTCCACTGATTCCCGCATCAATGATAATGTGTGTATTATCTGATCCCACATAGATGCAATTTCCACTGCTGCCACTTGTAATACTGCATAGATTCATTTTTTCTACGTCCCCTCTTTGGCTCTGTCAATATTGACTCAATCCTTCCAGTAAATATCCAGAACATCTCCATTTTTTAATACCTCTGTATATTGTGCCGGTGCTCCGTTTAGAAGTGTCACTACGCTTTTTCCCCTCGGCTGTGACAAATCAAAATGAATGAGATCAAATACATCTACATAAATATAAGAATTCTTTCCAACCATATGTACAGGTTCCTGATTAACTGTAACTATAATTGCCTCATCTGCAATCACATGCTCCTGCTTGTCCTCTACATATGACTCTGACGTACCCCCATCCATATCTTCTTCATATAACTCTGATGCATCACCATCCATATCTTCCTCTACATCTGACAAATGCACTTCCTCCATCGTCCAGATTAGAGAGAAATTTTCATATACCTTTTCATCTGATGAGGCCAGCTTGTTGTTCACATAGAGCTTTGTGTCTTCCTTGAGAATCACATCCATGAACTCGATAATCTGCTGCACTGTATAGTAATTCAGAATTTTGACATCATCATGTTCCATAATTTCATAAAAGCCCGACTGCAGCTGTCCGTTCACTTCTGCGAATTTTGGCAATACAACTTTCTGATCATTGACGATGACCTGAAGAGTGCTTTCGTATTCTGGCAGCTTGCGAATCTCCATCACAGCATCTGCACCAGCAGTAGATTCCTTCACGACGATTTTATCATTTGCCTGTATCGATGCATTCACACCAGCCAGAACATCATTCAACATAACCACAGCAGCTTCTCCGAGCTCTCCCCTGACGATTCTGGACTTGCCATTGATTACAAAGTTTAGTTCCTTGCCGCGTTTCGGAAACAGTCCTTCATTTGTGAAATTCGCCTGCATCGCCGCATCTATGATTGCCAGATGATTATTGTCATATAGCTTGATACGCTCTCCATTGAAATATACGAAGATAAAGTTATTTTTTTGATCATAAAAATTTAGGCAAATACCAATCGGGGTCACATACATAGAGTCACGCTTCGGATCATCAATCCGGAAATCGATATCCTTCATGACCTCCTCCCCTCGTAGAGCCACTCTCTCTGTCTGGATGCCCATTTCCTTTGCAAGTGCTTCTGTATATCCTGGAAACTTGCCGCCTCCTCCGACTACAAACACAGCACTGACAGGCTTTCCACCGTTTAATTCCTTGATCTTGTCAGACACTTCCTTTGCCATATCCTTTGTCAGAGTATCTGCTATATGAAGGACTTCATTGGGTGTGATTGTCTGCGCAAGACCCATGATATCCTTATAATTGATAGTCATCTTTCTTCCAGCAGCTATCTTGATTTTCTCTGCCTCTATAAAATCCACCAGGCAATGCTGCGCAATCGCTTCTGTAATCTTGTCACCAGCACGTGGTATCATACCATATGCAACGATACTGCCATCACGCGTTACCGATATATCACTCGTTCCCGCTCCCATATCCACCAATGCAATATTCAGCATACGATACATAACTGGTATGGCCACCTGTATGGCAGCAATCGGCTCCAGTGTTAGATTAGCTACCTGCAGTCCAGCAATCTCCACAGCCTTATACAGTCCGTCCACGACCTCATCTGGCAAGAATGTTACGATCAGATCCTCTGAAATTACACTTGCTTTATGATTTTCTAATGCACTAATCGGATAATGATTCAGATAATATTTTACAACCGTATATCCAACACAATAAAACTTAATATCCAGATGGTTGGACTCCTGAAATTCATCATATGCCTTTTCCACTCCGAGCATATCCAGTGCAT
>CAZACC010000064.1:0-12444 GCA_964483545.1 uncultured Lachnospiraceae bacterium | reverse complement strand
ATCGACTCCAATGTAGAGTTACAATCTGTGGGGATGGTGACAGCATAGTGATTATTAAGAGATTCCAAGGAAAAACTGAAATTGATGCCATTGAAGCCGCTAAAAAGGAAATGGGTCAGAACGTGGTGGTCATGAACGTCAAAAATGTCAAGAAAAAGGGCTTTGCAAAACTCCTTTTCTTCCAACCTAATCTAATTGAAGCCACAGTGGCATTAGAGGAAGAAAGTGAGCGCCAACCAGCCAGAAAGATAGAGCCACGTGCATTTTCTACAGATATTATTCCAGAGGAAGCTCTTGCTCCGGAAAAATCTACAGTAGATGTCAAAAACAATGAAAAGGTCATTGAGGAAAAACTGGAAAGCCTGCATTCCTTGATAGAACAACAGCTGAGCAAGGAAAATGAGGAAGAGGATGAACAGGACGAAAAGGTTGATGACAGCAAGGTCATGTTCCTGAAGCTGATTTATAATACTCTGATTGATAATGAGGTAGATGAAAAGTATGCAAATCAGTTACTTTTGGAGATTGACAAGATCAATAAACCAAATGCTACAATAGACTTCATTCTTGCCAACATCTATCAAAAGATGGTATTAAAGTTTGGACAGCCAAAGGTGATGACGGAGGCAGAGGAAACACCAAAGGTAGTTTTCTTTGTGGGACCTACAGGTGTTGGAAAGACGACTACCATCGCCAAGATTGCATCCAAATTTACTGTCAGTGATAAGAAAAAGGTGGCATTGCTAACAACGGATACATACAGAATTGCGGCAGCTGAACAGTTGCGTACCTATGCGAATATACTGGATGTACCATTCCGCGTTATTTATAATACAGAAGAGATTGAAGCTGCTATTGAGGATTTTAAGACCTATGATTATGTCTTAGTGGATACAGCTGGACATTCGCACACCAATGAGACACAGAAGAGTAGTATGCACCACTATATTTGCTCTGTGAATGAAAAAATTGAAAAAGAAGTCTATTTAGTAGTTAGTGCGACAACGAAGTATCGCGATCTAGTCAGTATAGCCGATTCATATAGTGAGATAACAGACTATAAGCTCATCTTTACTAAACTGGATGAAACAACAACCCTTGGTAATTTGCTGAATCTGAAATTACATACGGGTGCTGATCTGTCATATGTGACCTACGGACAGAATGTACCTGATGATATGGAGCAGTTTAATCCGCAGGCAACTGTAAAACAGCTGCTGGGAGGCAAATAGTATGGATCAGGCAGAACAATTACGGAATATCATAAAGAAGAGTGCACAGGCACCGCGTCCTGCTGCCAGAGTCATCACGGTCACTAGCGGTAAAGGCGGTGTCGGCAAGTCCAATGTTTCTATTAATCTGGCAGTACAGCTACGGAAGATGGGGCAGAGGGTAATCATTTTTGATGCGGATTTCGGACTTGCAAATATAGAAGTGATGTTTGGTGCCATACCAAAGCACAATCTGAGCGACTTAATCTATCAGGGAAAGAACATCAAAGAAATCATCACTATGGGGCCCATGGATATTGGGTTTATATCAGGAGGATCTGGAATCGCTGGATTATCTAATCTGGGAAGAGACTATATCAATTATTTAGTACAGAATCTGGCAGAGCTGGATGTATTGGCTGATGTCATTCTCATAGATACTGGTGCGGGCATATCTGACGCGGTACTAGAGTTCCTGGTAGCCAGTGGGGAGGTGCTGCTGGTGACAACGCCAGAGCCGACATCCATTACGGATTCCTACTCGCTCTTAAAGGCACTGAACCGTCATGTGAGGTTCAATAAGGAGCTAACCCAGATCAAGGTGGTGGCCAATAAAGTCGAGAACATCGAGGACGGCAGACAGCTATATACGAAGCTGAATGCGGTGGTTAGCAGATATTTAAAGATACCGATTGAGTTTATAGGTGTCATCCCACAGGATCCTCAGTTGCTCAAGGCAGTTATGCAGCAAACACCAATCTCGATTCAGAATCCAAATGCGAAATCTTCACTGGCATTTGAGGACCTAGCGATTACACTGATGAATAAAGAGGCTGAACCAGTGTTCAGAAAACATGGGATGGCCGGTTTTTTTGCAAATATAGTGACGGGGAAAAAATTTTCATCATAAAGAATGAGAGGGATGCTGGAAATGCTATCAAAATATGTAACATTAGGTGATAAACTGGAGCTAGAGACGGTTGAACGCCATATAGGGGACGAACAGAATCAGATAGTAAAGGCAAGAAAGACCTATAAGAGCCAGGTGTATGATATTATATCTGAGGATCAGATTAAGATTGCGATGCCGATCGAGCGAGGAAAGGTCATTTTGCTGCCGATAGACGGTGAATATAACATCTGTTTTTACACAAAGTCTGGCCTGTATCAGTGCCTTACACGCGTGCTTGATAGGTATAAAAGTAATAATGTATTTATCCTTCTGATGGAGCTGACGACAGACCTACGGAAATATCAGAGACGTGAATACTATCGTTTGAATTGCGTTTTGGATATGAGATGCAGACAGCTGGATGAGACGGAACTTCCTAAGATTATGGAAAAGGTACAGTTTATCGATACGGATATTACTTTGAACAATGGTATTATTGTGGATATTAGCGGCGGCGGAGCCAGATTCATATCAGCGGAACAGTATCCGAACCAGAGTTTGATTTTATTTATATTCAGTCTATTTGTAAACGGGGAGATGAAAGAGTATCAGCTGGTTGGACAGGTACTGCTCAGTGAGGAACTGGAAAATCGCAAGAATGAATATGAACACAGGATTCAGTTTGCTAATATCATGAATGATGATCGTGAAGGGATCATCAGATACATCTTTGAAGAAGAACGCAAGAAAAGAAGAAGAGAAAAGGGGTTATAATGAAGAAAAAAATACTGGTAGTTGATGACTCTGCACTCATGAGAAGGGTGCTGTGTGATATAATTAACTCGGATGAAAGATTTGAAGTAGCTGACATAGCACATGATGGCGCAGAAGGCTTCAAGCTGATTTGTGAGAAGAAATATGATGCAGTTGTTCTGGATGTCTATATGCCGAGAATGACTGGACTGGAACTTCTGAAGGAAATGCAGAAGAGCAACGTGACGGCAAATGTACTGGTTGCCAGTACCACGACAAAGGAAGGAGCCAGAGAGACTGTACTGGCACTGGAATACGGGGCACTGGATTTTATTCAAAAGCCGGAAAAACTATTTGACGCAAAGTCCGACACATTTTCTTCCCATTTCCTGACGTTACTGGATGTGGTATCCAGAGCTAGGAATGTGGCAGCTATAAAGCCAACTGTATTGACTAAGAGGTCTGCCGCCAAACATGAGTTTTCAGCAAAACCTGTTGTACCTAGAACCCCGTCCAGGGGAAGCAAAATCATTGCAATTGCATCCTCTACTGGTGGTCCGAAGGCTTTACAGTATGTGATTCCAAGACTGCCTGCAGATATAGGCGTACCAGTTCTTCTAGTACAGCATATGCCGAAAGGATTCACGAGATCTCTAGCAGAACGATTGAATGAACTGAGTGCATTATCGGTCACAGAGGTGACGGATGGGGAGCTAATTCAGGCAGGACATGTGTATGTCGCACAAGGCGGTCAGCATATGAAGGTAATCGCAAAGGGCGGCGGTCATTATATCCAGCTCAGTGATGAGGCGACCAGAGAAGGCGTCAAGCCATGTGCGAACTATATGTACGAATCTCTAGCCGACAGCCATTATGATGAGATTATATGCGCAGTACTGACAGGGATGGGAAGCGACGGAACAGTAGGCATCAAGAATCTGAAATCCAGCAAGAAAATATATGTGGTGGCACAGGATGAGGACTCTTGTGCAGTATACGGGATGCCAAAGAGCGTTGTTACGGCTAAACTAGCTGATGATGTCGTACCGATCGATCAGATGGCGAACGAAATTATAAAGAATGTGGGGGTGCACTGACTATGGATGTAAGCCAATATTTAGAAATCTTTCTTGATGAAACAAAAGAGCATTTACAAAGCTTGAGTGAGCAATTGATGATTTTGGAAAATGAACCAGAAAATGCAGATACCATTAATGAGATTTTTAGAGCGGCTCATTCTTTAAAGGGTATGGCCGGAACGATGGGCTACAAGAGAATGCAGAAGTTAACGCATAATATGGAAAATGTATTTTCTGAGGTCAGAAACGGAAAACTGAAGGTGAACGGGCATCTGATCGATATCCTGTTCCAAGCATTGGATGCACTGGAAGAATATAAGGATGCTATTCAGAATACGTCTGATGAAGGAACAAAGGATAACACACCGATCATTGATGCGTTGATCAAAATTCTCGAGGGCGAAGGGAACGCTCAGGAGTCGCAGGGGAAGACTGAAACTGTGGAAAAAGCAGAGTCTGCAGATGCTTCAGTAGAAACTGCCAGTGCTGACAGTATGAAATGGCAAGAGATCAATCTGCAGGAATCCGAGCTGCATGCTTTACAAGAAGCTTTTGAAAAGGGACAAAAAGTATACGGTCTGACAGTGGTGGTACAGGAAACCTGTATCCTGAAGGCAGCGCGCGCTTTTCTTGTATTTAAGGCACTGGAAGAGATAGGAACGATTGTCGTATCCAACCCTTCTGCGCAGGACATTGAAGATGAGCGCTTTGACTTTGACTTCAGCATGTATTTTGTAACGGATGAGACATTGGCAAAGACCATTGAGGCAATCAAGAATGTATCTGAAATTGAAGAGGGGATTGGAAAACAGATCAAGCTGGAGGAACTTCATTCTGAACATCAGAACGAAGCAGAAGAGGAACATGAAACTGCAGTATCTGCAGCAGCCACAGAGACAGCGTTGACAGATGGAAAAGAGACCTCACAGGCACAGCAGACTGCTCCAGCAGCCAATAACAAGAAGCCTGCGGTTGCAAAACCTGTTGTAAACAGAACAGTCAGAGTGGATATTGAGAAATTGGATGTTCTCATGAATCTGGTGAGTGAGTTGATTATTGCAAAGAACAGTTTGGTCTCTTTTAGCGAGAGTGATGTCTCCAATACAAACTTTAACGAGCAGATTGAATATCTTGAAAGTGTTACCACAAACCTGCATGAATCAGTGATGAAGGTTCGCATGGTTCCTATTGAGAGTGTTGTCAACAGATTCCCTAAGATGATTCGTGATTTGTCCAAGAAGTTAAATAAGAAAATGAATCTGTATATGTTAGGTGAGGATACAGAACTTGACAGAACGGTTGTAGATGAGATCGGCGATCCTCTGATGCATTTACTGCGAAACAGTGCGGATCATGGACTTGAGACTACTGAAACCCGTGTAGCCCGCGGAAAGAATGAAGTCGGAACCATTCAGCTCAATGCATATCAGGATGGCAATAACGTAGTCATCGAGGTGAAGGACGATGGTAATGGAATCGATGTATCAGCCGTTCGCCAGAAAGCAATTGAAAGAGGCACGATCACAGCAGAGCAGGCCGAGACGATGGGCGACAAGGATATTGTGGATTTATTATTCCTGCCAAGCTTCTCAACGGCGCAGATTGTATCGGATGTGTCAGGTCGAGGTGTAGGGCTTGATGTTGTTAAATCAAAGATTGAGGCACTCGGAGGCGATGTCAGCGTCAAGACGAAACTAGGCGAAGGCTCTGTCTTCTCCATCAGACTTCCCCTTACTCTCGCAATCATTCAGGCACTTATGGTTGTTGTTGGTGAAGAAAAATATGCAATTTCACTTGGCTCGATTGAGACCATTGAGGCTCTGACGGAGAAAGAAGTAAAATATGTACAGGCGAAGGAAGTCATTAACCTGCGCGGCACTGTGGTTCCGCTGATTCGCTTGCGTTCTGTTTTAGATATTGAACCGAAGCCTAAGGACAATGAGGAACTTGTTGTGGTAATTGTAAAGAAGGGTGATTCCATGGCGGGATTGGCGGTAGATGAATTGATTGGACAGCAGGAGATTGTTATTAAATCACTTGGAAAATATATTAACTGCACGAGCAGAATGATCAGTGGCGCTACAATCCTTGGTGATGGCGAAGTTGCTCTGATTCTGGATGCAAATGCTTTAATATAAGTGGGAGGTAGACGACTATGGATGAATATAAAGTAGCAGGTGAGGCAGTACAATATATTGTAATCAAAATTGGCAACGAGCAGTATGGTATTGACATCAAGTACATAGAGAACATTGTACGTATGCAGAAAATTACGCGTGTACCAAAGGTACAGCCCTATTTTAAGGGTGTGATCAATCTGCGAGGTGAGGTCGTACCTGTCATGAGTCTTCGCTTGAAGATGGGACTTGAAGCCGATGTTACTATGAATACAACCAGAATTATCATCCTGAAGATTGAACAGAACGCCCCAGTTGGCGTGATCGTGGATGAGGTAAAAGAGGTTGTGACCTTGGATGAAACAAACACAGATAAGGTGGCATACGATGCAAAGGATGATTCTGTTAGCTATATCAATGGAATCGGCAAGTGCAATGATGGATTGATTTCACTGCTGGATTTGAATGTTGTTGTTTCGGACAAGGAGACTATTTAACCCTTGAGAGGTAATCTATTATGGCAAAATTAGACTTGAATCATATAGATGGAATTTATTTTGATGTATTAAAAGAAATTGGAAATATTGGTGCTGGAAATGCAACAACTGCCTTAGCGCAGTTGTTGCAGACCAAGGTAGATATGAAGGTACCCAAGGTCGCACTTCTGGAGTTTTCCGAGGTCGGAGAAGCCATGGGCGGTGCAGAGCAGATTATGGCTGGTATCTATCAGGCAGTTGAAGGTGATGTCACTGGAAGCATCATGTTCCTGTTGGAAGAGAAGTCTGCCAGAATCCTAGTAGCCAAGCTGATGGGAATGGAAGAGGTACATGAGGGAGACTTTACAGAGATGGAAATCTCTGCATTGAAGGAAATTGGTAATATCATTACTGGTTCTTATCTGTCGTCATTATCGACTCTTACAAATTTGAAAATCATATCCTCAATTCCAGATATCAGCATTGATATGGCTGGAGCGATTTTGAGCGTTCCCGCAATAGAATTTGGTACACTGGGTGATAAGATTCTGTTGATTCAGACAGCATTTTCAGATGATGTTAAATTAGACGGATATTTTATTCTCGTACCAGATCTGGAATCATACGATAAAATACTGAGTTCTTTGGGCATGTAATAAATTTAGGGCAGGAATAATTCATGAGCGAAATGATAAAAGTTGGAATGGCAGATTTAAAATTGTGCAAAAGCCCAGATGGAATCACGACACTGGGTCTTGGTTCTTGTGTAGGAATTGCGCTGCGTGATCCAGTCAACAAAATTGGAGGACTGGCGCATATTATGTTGCCAGATAGTACAAAAATCCAGAATAACAGCAGTATCCCCAAGTTTGCTGATACGGGAATACAGGATTTGGTGAACCAGATGGTACGTGCTGGAGCTGTACAAAGCAGGATTGTAGCTAAAATAGCTGGAGGAGCGCAGATGTTTTCATTTCAGAACAAAACTGAGCTCATAGCCATTGGTGAACGTAATGTGGAGGCAACAAAAAAGAAGCTGCAGGAGCTGCGTATTAGAATCCTAGCACAGGATACGGGCGAGTCATATGGACGCACAGTAGAATTTTTCCCTGAGACTGGTGATTTTATTATCAAGGCTGTGGGTAAGACGCCAAAGACAATCTAGACCGGAGGGATGATATGAACACAAAGAGAGTTCCTTCTATTATTATGTTGTTGGCAGGAGCGGTAACATGTATTGTCACATATCTGAATGGCTATGAAATCAAGGATACACTGATGATCTTGATCTGGGTCTTGATTGTTTTTTTAATCATTGGCAGTGTTGCAAAGAAGATACTGGATTCTTTTCATATGTCAGATGAAGATGCTGTCGATGACGAAGGGGAAGTCATCGAAAAGACTGGTGAAGAAGGCATAGAAGGTGAGAATGAAGCTGTAGGAGCTGCCAAAGCCGAGAATCAGGGTGAGACGGAAGAAAAAGGGGAATAGTCAATGGACGAAACTTCAAGGAAGAAGCTGTGGGCTGAGTATGCTAGAACAAAGTCACCTGAAAACAGGGAAAAAATAATTTTGGAATATGCACCACTGGTGAAGGTTGTAGCAGGACGACTCAGTATGTATCTGGGCTACAATGTGGAGTATGATGATCTGGTGGGATACGGAATCTTTGGACTGATTGATGCAATCGACAAGTTTGATCCTGGTAAAGCTGTAAAATTTGAAACCTATGCCAGTCTCCGAATCCGAGGGGCAATATTAGATCAGATTCGTAAGATGGACTGGATTCCGAGAACGATTCGCCAGAAACAAAAGCGGATCAATTCTGCCGTTAAGGAGATCGAGGAAAAAACAGGACGCAATGCAACGGACATTGAGATAGCCAAAGAGCTTGGTATATCAGAGGATGACTATCTTGACTGGCAGTGTCAGATGAAGATTACAAATGTCATCTCTTTGAATGAGTATACTGAACAGGGAACAGATATTCCACAAGATAAAAATGCCGCTTCCAGACAGTTTGAACAGCCAGAAGATGTAGTAGAACAAGGCGAATTGAAAGCGATGTTGGCAGAGGCACTGGAACTGCTCACGGAGAAGGAGAGAAAGGTCATAGTGCTGTATTATTATGAAGAGCTGACATTGAAGGAAATCAGCAATATATTAGAAGTGTCTGAATCACGAGTTTCGCAGCTCCATACGAAGGGTCTGCAGAAGATGAAGATAAAGATGGGTAAGTATATGGGTGTATTAACGGAGCTGTAATCTCGATTGTAGTACTAAGGGGGAAAGTATGAATAACGGATATTTTCAGCTGATCATGGAGAATGGCAAGACCTCACTAAGGTTGTTTCCACCTGTTGACGGTGGTGAACCGATCAGAATTGAGGAGATGCGTGAGTATCTTGCAAGAAAGGGTTACACAGGATATGATCAGATTGCATTGAATAAAGCGTATGTTGATTTGACAAAGCCGACAGATGTTGTTGTGGATGATAAAGAAAACTATGCGGAGCAGGAAATGCTGGAGGTTCAAGTATCTCCAGATAAAATGACTGCGTTCGTGCGATTTTATGCTCCCTCCAACAGAGGCGCAGTGATGAATAAAAATGAGATTATCAGTAATCTTGGACATAAAAAGATCATCACAGGTATCCATGAAAAAATGATTGCGGCATTTGTTGCAAACAGACGTTATTGTACAGATTATTTAATTGCGACAGGAATCGCACCTGTACAGGGAACAGATGCCAAAATTGACTATCTGTTTAATACAAATCTGAATGTGAAACCGAAAATGAACGAGGACGGTACGGTCAATTTCTTTGAACTGGATATGATCAGCAAATGCAATGCTGGTGATGTGCTCGCCAGACTGACAAAGGCAGATCTCGGAGAAGCTGGTCAGAACGTATATGGAGAGCGCGTACCGCAGAGAGAAGTTAAGAAGCTGGTTTTGAAATTCGGCAGAAACATAAAACAATCTGAGGATGGCTTGGAGATTACTGCACAGGTAAACGGTCATGTTTCGCTTGTGGATAACAAGGTATTTGTCTCAGATATCTATGAAATTAATGATGTAGATACTTCTACAGGTAATATTGAGTATGCAGGGAATGTACTGGTGCGCGGCAATGTAAAGGCTGGTTTTAGTGTACGGGCCGACGGAAACATAGAGGTCAAGGGTGTTGTCGAGGGAGCTATGCTGAGGGCAGGTGGAAATATCATAATTGCCCGTGGTGTGAATGGCATGAACAAGGGCATATTATCAGCCAATGGCAACATTATTTCCAAATTTATCGAGAATGCAACAGTTGCATCAGGCGGATACATCCATACAGAGGCAATTCTTCACAGCAAAGTATCTGCAAAGGGAGATATAGAAGTAACAGGTAAGAAAGGATTTATCACTGGCGGTGTTGTTCGTGCAGGAAATATGATCTCTGCCAAGATGATCGGATCGCCTATGGGAACGGATACACTGATCGAAGTCGGCGTTGATCCAGAAATCAAGGAACGGGCAAATTGTCTGCGTAAAACCATAGCAGATTTGCAAAAGAGTCTGAGTATGATTCAGCCAGTTATCAATGCCATGAGTCAGAAAATAGCAGCGGGAGAGAAGCTGCCATATGAACAGGCACAGTATGCATCAAAACTGGTAGAAACCTGTAAAATACAAAAAGAACAGCTACAGAACTCAGTGAAGGAGCTAGAGGATTTGGACAAGGTTATGGATACAGAAACTGCGTCACAGGTCAAGGTACAAAACGAGGTATATCCAGGAACTAAGATAACGATTTCTGATGTATCATTGTATGTACATGAGTCTTTTAAACACTGCAGATTTATCAAGTCACAGGGTGATGTAAAAATGGTCGGTTTCTAAAAAGAAGGGAGCTTTTATGATTAATCCCATTGAAGTGAACGGCATTATTTCAAGAGCTCAGGATGTATCTATGATACGTCATAATGAAGAGAATAAGGGAATGGTCGATCAGAGCAACTTTCAAAAAAAATTCGACCAAGAGGTAGAGCAGAATATCAGAACGGTACGTCATCCGGACGACACCGACAAAGCGGATACACGCCATGATGCCAAGGAAAAGGGAAAAAATGAGTACTATGGTGATGGTGGCAGACATAAGTCAAATCAAGAAAAAAAATCTGATGGCAAAGTCATTATGAAGGGTCAGGGAGGGTTTGATGTCAAAATATAAGACAGGAGATACTTTGTTATGACAGGAATCGAAATAACGCTCCTAATATTAGGGGCGATTATTTTTGCAGCAAGCTTTATCATACCGGAAATGAAGAAGGAACCATCTAAGGAGCAGCAGAAACTCAGTGAAGCTGAGATCAAAAAGGTGATTGATCGTGAGATGGAACATGTCAGAGACCGCGTGGATGAGGTGGTAGATGAGACGATAGACTATACCATGGAGAAGACAGAACGTTCGCTTTCGAAGATTTCCAATGAGAAAATCATAGCTGTGAACGAGTACTCCGATACAGTTCTCGCAGAAATCAATAAAAGCCATAAAGAGGTTATGTTCCTTTATGATATGCTGAATGATAAGCAGACAGATTTGAAAAATGCTGTCCGCAAAGCAGAAGCAACGAAGGAAGAGGCTGTAGCTGCTGCAGCTGAGGCGGTGATTCCTATTCAAGAAAGTGTAATCGTAAAAGAGGTACCTAAGACAGTCAGAAAAGGTACGGCAGCGAAGAAACAGTCTGTTGAGCACACAGTGGAACGTTCCACACGTACATCTGGCGGCATCAAAAACAATAATCAGCTGATTTTGGGAATGCATAGAGATGGTAAGTCCAATATAGAGATTGCAAAGGAACTGGGGCTTGGCCTTGGCGAAGTAAAGTTAGTCATTGATTTATTTGAAGGGGCATGAACATGAAATTAAAGTATTATCTGCGTGGGCTTGGGATCGGTATCTTTGTGACTGCCTTGATCATGGGAATTGCACTGGGCTCTAAACGGGAGCTGACAGATACAGAAATCAAGGAACGTGCCGCAAAGCTGGGTATGGTAGAGGAAAGTGATGTGCTTTTGCCGACAGTGACCGCAACTTCAGAGGAGACAGATGTGGTAGGGACATCCGGACAGAATCAGGAATCGTCTGAGGACGCAGCCGTAAGCCCAGGATCAAAAGTAACGGAAATGAATCAGGAAAATGAGTATGAGCGCAATGCAGCGGCAACCAAAATAGCAGCACAGGTGTCTGCAAAGATCAAATCAGATACCATGATCCGCGAATCAGAGGATGAAGTAGGAGTGGCAGGCGGCACATCTAAGCTGGAACAGACAACTGAAAATGTTGATCAGGCTGTGGCAATGGAACCGGTAGTCATCTATGTGGAAAGTGGAAACGGTTCAGATATAGTCAGTAAAAAGCTAGTAGATGCAGGTCTTGTGGAAAATGCAGAATCATTTGATAAATACCTGTGCAACCATGATTATGATTATAAGATTAAAATCGGAAAACATACAATACCAGCAGGCTCTACATATGATGAAATTGCCCATATTTTAATATCAGCGGCAGAGTAGCAAGAAATTGAATTACAGGTTTTGTCAGACTCTATCACAGACTCTATATGTATGAGAAAAAGCCCTTGCATACGGGCTTTTCTTATGTTATAATCATCAAGCTGACGCACAAAATGATACTGTGCGCATGAAACAATTAATCACGTATGTGGATATGCAGGATGGTGTTCGCACTGCAAAGAGCAAAGCGAATTGCCTGTAAGCGGAAGCATACGGAAGCAAAAACCAATTGGAGGTAAGAAACATGAGCGTTATTTCTATGAAGCAGTTACTCGAAGCAGGTGTTCATTTTGGACATCAGACAAGAAGATGGAACCCTAAGATGGCTCCATACATCTACACAGAGAGAAATG